>CBEVGD010000001.1:0-52726 GCA_965549355.1 uncultured bacterium
AAGGACCGGGAAGAACAAAAAAAGGAAAGTCCCAGAGTTCAATGGGTTTCGGAAATTTTGGCGGAGGCGGCCAGCGTCCGGGCGGAAAGGGCCCTATGGGTTTTGGGTCGCGGGGCATACAGATGCAGGGCGACAAACCGCGTGATTTCAGGAAGACTTTAAAGAAGTTTGTACAATATATTGGGAAGTATAAGACTCAGGTACTCGTGGTAATGATCTTTGCCGTAGCATCTACTGCATTTGCCATAGTGGGGCCAAAAATAATAGGCAGGGCCACAACAAAACTTTTTGAAGGAGTAATGGGGAACATCTCCGGGACCGGGAGCGGTATTGATTTTAAGTATATAGGCAATATAATCCTGATAGCACTGGGACTATATGGGGCCTCTGCGATATTCTCCTATGTGCAGGGATGGATAATGTCCGGTGTTTCTATGAAAATCACTTACCGTTTCAGGAGGGATATCTCTAAAAAGATCAATAGGATGCCCTTTAAATATTTTGACAATACAAACCAGGGCGAAGTCCTCTCGCGTGTGACCAATGATATAGATGCTATAAACCAGACATTAAATCAGAGCCTTACGCAGATAATCACCTCGATTGCCACTATCATCGGGATACTTGCGATGATGCTTACTATAAGCAGGATAATGACGCTGACAGCGCTTCTTATAGTTCCGCTCTCACTCATAATGATAATGACTGTAGTCAAGCGCTCCCAAAAATACTTCAAGCAGCAGCAGGATTATTTAGGGCATGTAAATGGCCATGTCGAAGAAATGTTCGGCGGGCATAATGTAGTGAGAGCTTTTAATGGAGAAAAGAGAAGCATAAAGAGGTTTAATAAATTTAATAATATTTTATATGGAGCAGCATGGAAATCTCAATTCCTGTCAGGGATGATGATGCCCATAGCATTTTTTGTTGGAAATCTTGGCTATGCAGCAGTGTCTGTGCTCGGAGGATGGCTTGCCGTACAGGGAAAGATGTCTGTAGGAGATATCCTGGCATTCATACTATATGTAAGGACATTTATGCGGCCCATCTCACAGATGGCAAATATTTCCAATATCCTTCAACAGACGGCGGCTTCTGCGGAGCGTGTGTTTGAATTCCTGGAAGAAGATGAAGAGATTCCGAATACAACTAATCCGGTGAAGCCGGCCAATATATCCGGAAATGTGAAGTTTGATGATGTCCGTTTTGGATATAAGCCGGATCAGGCTACTATCAAAGGCTTTTCAGCTGATGTCAAACCGGGACAGAAAATAGCGCTCGTGGGACCCACGGGAGCTGGAAAGACCACCATGATAAAGTTATTGATGCGTTTTTATGATGTTGATAGCGGCGGCATATTTGTAGACGGTAATAATATAAAGGACTTTACCAGAGAGGATCTAAGGTCGATATTCGGGATGGTTCTCCAGGATACCTGGCTCTATAATGGATCCATCATGGAAAATATTAGATATGGCAGGCCGCATGCAAATGATGAGGAAGTAATTAAGAGCTCCAAAATCGCATATGTGGACCATTTTGTCCACACGCTTCCCAATGGTTATGATCATGTACTTAATGAGGAGACTTCAAATATCTCCCAGGGACAAAAACAGCTTATAACTATTGCAAGGGCAATACTTGCCGACCCGAGAATACTCATTCTTGATGAAGCTACAAGCTCGGTCGATACCCGTACGGAGCTTTTGATCCAGAATGCTATGGATAATATTATGAAGGATAGGACAAGCTTTATAATAGCTCACAGGCTCAGTACCATCCGCAATGCCGACCTTATACTTGTGATGGATAATGGTGATATAGTGGAACAGGGGGACCATGGAGAGCTTCTGGAAAAGGACGGCTTCTATGCAAATCTCTATTACAGCCAGTTTGAGAACGGTGATTATCTTTCACAGGATTAAATGATCTGTATCTTTGGCTGCTGATCCTGAATACAGAAATCAACCTCTGCGCTTCCTTCAGCCCGGTTTTTTGCCCAGCAATAAAGTTCTGTTTGTTTATGAATACCTCCAGCGATAAAGCTTAAAATGTGAATTATTTACATATGCTTTTAATGGAATTGAAGGTTATAGAAAGTATAATAGAGTTATATTGATGAGACTGATGTCTTAGAGTATATTGTCATGTTTGCCAATAGCTTTTAAATATATTTTATCTTCAGCGTATTGCCAGACTATTCTATAATTCATATTGATACTTAATTCAAAATCATTTTTACTTCCCTGGATCTTTTTAGTCCTCAGTGAAGGGTGATTAATATTTTTTATGAATAATTTCAATTTTGAATTAACAGATTCCTGAAGCTCTTTTGAAAGCTTTTTATAATCTTTTTTAAACCGGTTTGAATATATCAGTTCCATTGATTACTTTTGAAGCTGTTGTATTAGATCATCAACATCTTTTGCGTGCTTTACCCTGCCGCTGGCAAGCTCTTTATCTGCTTCTTTTATTTTATCCTGCCATTCTCTCGACCAGTACCATGCTTGGGACCTGTCTATGACCAGTACAGGCCTTAGCTTGATTTCATTATTTTTTACAATCAGATCTAACTTGTCTCCATTTTTTAATTTTAATTTATCTACAATATTTTTGGGAATTGTTATCTGTGAATTTTGTTTTAAACTAACGAGCATCTTTTGCCCCTTTTTATATTTTATAAAATTATAATTTTTATATTTTATAATTATAGACCATATAATATTCTGAATCAAGTTTAATAAAAATTTACAACCAATGATAAAGAACGATACCATATATAACTATGTATGTATAAAAAAGGGGTAATAGATTTATATCAGTACCTTGCATTGCAAGATACTGTATGTTAGCATACACCTATATTGTTCAATAGAAAGGAATGATTTTATGAATATACAGTTCAAAAAAGGAGTACTGGAGCTCTGTGCTATGGCTCTGCTGGCAAAGAAGAACCGGTACGGTTATGAACTGGTAAACGAGATCTCTAAAAGCATCTCGATTTCTGAGGGCACGATCTATCCTCTGCTTCGGAGGCTGAAAAACGATGGATATGTGACCACATATCTTGAAGAATCAAAGGAAGGTGCTCCCAGAAAATATTATCAGTTGACGGCAGACGGTAAAAAGAGGGAAAAGGAATTAAAGGAAGAGTGGAAGACTTTTGTAGGGAAAGTAAACAATTTTTTGGAAGGTGGTGTAAAGGATGAATAAGGAGGAATTTGTAGACAGTCTATCAAAGTATCTTAGAGGAATCCCGGAAGATGAAAAACAGGATATTATAAGTGATTTTGACGAACACTTTGAGATGGGCAAGAAAGAAGGAAGGACGGAAGAGAATATCTCAGAATCTCTGGGGAATCCAAAAGCGCTGGCAAATCAATTAAAAGCAAGCGTAACGGTGGAGCGGGCAGAAAAAGAAACTACAACTGTAAATATTACAAGAGCAGTATTTGCCAGCCTCGGTCTCGGATTTTTTAATTTGGTATTTGTACTGGGGCCATTTCTTGGAATTGCAGGAGTTCTCGCAGGATTATTTGCAGCAGCTATAGGAATAACTGCGGGAGGGATAACAGGACTTCTGGGGACCATATTTGCCCCATTGTTTCCGGAATATTTCAATATGATCATTAATCCGGCGGTAGGCATATTTGCTTCTATAGGACTGATATGTTTTGGAGTGTTATTTTTTATTGGTGATATGTATCTCTCCAGAGCGTTATTTAGATTATTTATAAAATATATAAAGTTTAATGCAAGGATTGTAACAGGAAAGGAGAGAAGAGATGAAGTCTAGTATAAAAAAATTATTGATCATTCTTGCTGTAACTATGGTTGCTTCTTTTGGTATAGCAGCGATTGTGATGGCAGCGACGGGGAATTTTGTAGTAGCCACTGAAGAGATAAATGAATCAAAAACATTCAAAACGGAAGAGATATCTTCGATAGAAGTAGATCTTGTCAATACAGATCTTAATATCATCCCAACCTCAAAGGGAGAAATAATAGTGCATTTCTATGGCGAGGTAAGTACAAATGTGAAGAGGAATGCACCAGAGCTGATAGCATATAAGACAGGTGATAAATTATATATAGAAACGCTACGCAGTAAAGACATTATTGTTTTCGGTATTAATATTGAAAGAACAACCATGGATATATATATACCGGAAATCAGCCTGGAAGAATTTAGAATAAATGTCGTATCCGGGGATGTAATAATGGAAGATATTACGGCAGCAGAGTTTTATCTTGAAACAGTATCCGGAGATATCAAGATCCAGGAACTGATGGCGGAAAAAATAAGGATCGGTTCGACTTCTGGAGATATTATATTAAAGGAGTATGCAGGAAATATAGATGTGGGTACAACATCAGGAAATATCAGTCTTATCGGCGGTGGCGATAATGAAGACATAGATGTATCTGCAGTTTCAGGTGATATACTTATAGACCAGGATTCTGTATCGGATATGAATATAGAGAGTACGTCTGGTGATGTTAGGATAAAGTTGCCAGAGGATTCACAGTTTTACCTGGATATAAGCACTGTATCTGGAGACATCAAATACGATTTTGCCATAAAGATCAGCTCTTCCGGACGGAGAGAACTGGAAGGAACAGCAGGTGATGGCGGGGATAGGATAATGATAAATACTGTTTCAGGTGATGTGGCAGTAGGTTATTAGCTATGTTGGTAATATCTACCTGAACTAGCCTGGAGTTTTTATTCTGGCTTATGGCTTATTAATAGATGGATAAAAAAATATCCAAACTAAAATATAATAAATAAAAATTTAGGTGATAAAATATCAGAAAGAAGAGGAGAGTTTGAAATGAAACTGATAACAAATAATAGAAAATTTAAAATTTTAAAAATAGTATTACTTACGGCAGTAGTGGGCGTGCTGGCAGTAACTGCTGTTTCCTGTAGATGGACCATTGGAGTAGTCCGGGGTTCAGGGAATCTGGAAACCGAGGAAAGAGAGGTATCTGGATTTGATGAGATCCAATTTACGGGAACAGGGAATCTCATCATTGAACAGGGTGATGAGGAATCACTTACAATTGAAGCAGACGATAATATTATCGGACTGATAGAAACCAGAGTAAGAGGCGATGTGCTCCATATCGGGTATAAGAGAGGAGTCAATATAATACCCACCGGTACGATAAAGTTTTATCTTACAGTAGAAGACCTTGACAGGATCGACCTATCAGGTGTGGGGGATATAGACTGTGACGGATTTGAGACTGATGATCTTGAGTTCAGTATCAGCGGGTCAGGGGATATTAAATTCAATATCGAAGCAAAAAGTATCGAAATAGATGTATCCGGTCTGGGTGATATCAACCTTTCAGGCAAGGTTGGTTCCCATAAAATCCAGATAAGCGGTTCCGGGAAATATGATGCAGAAGAACTTGAAAGCAAAAATTGTGAGATCGAGATTTCCGGATTTGGAAGCGCCACAGTTTATGTATCCGACAATTTGAATATAGAAATAAATGGCGCAGGCAATGTCTATTATAAAGGGAGTCCTGATATCTCGCAGGATATATCCGGACTTGGCAGAATAAAGAGTCTGGATTAGAATAAATATAAAATGTTTATGGTAGTCTTTTAAAGAAATAGAAAAATAAATTATTAATTTGAGAGGAGAAAAAATGACAGAATTGACCAAAAAAGAAATAAAGATAGGAAAGAAACAGATCGAGGGCCCATTGATCCTTTGCTGGGTAATGGCCATACTTTTGGGTATTGGGGTCTTTTCAGGGTTTGCCTGGGGACCTATAGGATTTCTCACAAACTATCTTGAGGCACCATTTACTTTTATTGCAATATCGGAACTTGCCAGGGATTTTATAGGATTTCCATTCAAGATGATGTATTCTCTGCTTGCACCGGCACTTTTTATAGTTGAGCTTATAGGCCTTTATCAGAGAAAAGCATTTGCGGTCCCACTTGGAAGAGCCGTACTTGTAGTTACAATGGTATTTTTCTTCCCTGTCGGGACTATATTTGGCGGGGTCATGTGGAAGAGGTTCAACCATCCAATGACTAAGAAGTATCTGAATTATGAAGATGAACATACTATGGAAGCCGACGAAAAGGAAGAAAAGAAATAGCCAGAATATTTGCTTCCGGGTATGAGAAGCCGGCCCTTATTCCTACACCACCGGATAAGGGCCGGTCTGTGAATATCCGGTGGTGAAAAATTTGACTTTATAAATCTTTTTGCTACATTATTCTTACCTTGCAACAGTAAATAACTTTAAGAAATTACCGGAATGGAGGAATATAGTGGCACTTGTAGACCTACCATTAGAAGAATTAAAAGCATATAAACCGGAGAAGAACAAAGAAAAAGACTTCGATCAGTTCTGGCAGGATAAGATCAAATATTTAAGAGCTGAACCGATTGAATATAATATGGAGAAGATCGATTATGTTATCCCGGAGATTGATGCATACAAAGTCATATATAAGGGATATAAAAATGCACTCATCTGCGGGCATTATATTACTCCAAAAAATATCTCAAATTCACATTTACCGGTCATTTTAATATTCCATGGCTATACAGGTAATAAGGGTCCCATAAGTATGAATGTAAGATGGCCATTAATGGGGTATGCAGTTTTTGCGGTCGATGTACGGGGCCAGAGCGGAGAAAGCATTGATAATAGATATTATAGCGGACCGTCATATGCGGGATATATGACAAAAGGTATATTCAATAAGGATGACTATTATTATCTGGGCGTTTATCTTGACTCTATACGCGCTATCGATTTTCTGGCAGACAGGGAAGAGCTGGATATGGAAAGACTATGCATTACCGGCATCAGTCAGGGGGGAGGACTTTCTCTGGCAGCTGCGGGCCTTGACAGCAGACCGAAACTGGTTATTTCTGAGATGCCCTATTTGTGCCATTTCAGGAGAGCAGTCGAATGGGCGGAAGAAGCAAAAAATATTACTTATCTGGAAATTGCAAATCTTATCAGAGAATATCCTGAAAGAGAAGATGAGATGTTTAAGACCTTAAGCTATTTTGACAATCTTAATATATGCGGCAATATCAGCGCAAAAACAATAATAACCTGCGCACTTAAAGATACTGTTTGCCCCCCGTCCACAATATTTGCAGCATATAATCATATAGAATCAGAAAAAAATATGGAGCTTCTTCCATATTCTATGCATGATATTGCCGCATCTATCAGGTTTGATGAAAAGAAGCTTGAATATATAAAAAATAATCTGTAAATATACATTTTATTAAGATTAGACTAAGATGACAGGCAGATAATCATTAAAAAAGAAATACTGGTAAAATACATACAATAATATGGAAGGAATAATCTATGAACTATCTTATAGGCTTTGATATCGGAACAACCTCTACAAGGTGTATATTAATTGATACAAACGGCAAGTTAATAGCATCTGCTACCAGTGACTACCCAATGGATACCCCAAAACCCGGATGGGCAGAGCAGGATCCCGACCACTGGTGGGAAGCAACAGTAATCACTATAAAAGAAGTCATAGAAAAATCAAAAATTAACCCGTCCGATATATCGGCTATGGGACTGTCGGGCCAGATGCATGGCTCAGTATTTTTGGAAAAAGGCAAGGTAATAAGGCCGGCACTTCTGTGGTGCGACCAGAGGACTCAGGCGCAGTGCGATAGCATCTATAATACTTTTGGGGGAGAAGAAGAGTTTATCAAGCTATCCTATAATAAGGCGCTGACTGGCTTTACTGCCCCCAAGATACTCTGGCTGCGCGAGGTAGAACCGGATAATTATAAAAAGGTAGATAGAATACTGCTGCCCAAAGACTATATAAGATATAAGCTGTCAGGGACCTTCGCCACTGAAGTATCGGATGCCTCCGGAACCATTCTTATGGATATAGCAAAGAGGAGTTGGTCGGATAAGATACTTGAAGGACTGTCTATAGAAAAAGACATGCTGCCCCCGGTTTATGAATCATCAAAGGTTACCTCGCGCGTATCAGAAGGGGCGGCAAAGATAACGGGCCTTACTTCCGGCACTCCTATAGTAGGAGGAGCGGGGGACCAGGCAGGGGGAGCTGTAGGCTCAGGAATAGTAGAAGAAGGAATAATATCAGACTGCCTTGGGACCTCAGGTGTCGTATTTGCCCACAGCGACAGGCCCTCTTATGACACAAAAGGGAGGCTTCATTGCTTCTGCCACGCTGCAGAAGGCGCCTGGCATCTCATGGGAGTGACTCTGGCTGCTGCAGGTTCGTATAAATGGTATCATGATACCATTGGCGTATCACCCGATATGTCAAAAGCTTACCCGGACCTTTCAGGTTACGGGCTGCTGAACAAACAGGCCAAAAAGGCAGCACCGGGTTCGGATGGCCTTATCTTCCTACCATATCTTTCCGGAGAGAGGACCCCTTATGCAGACCCCTATGCCAGGGGGGTATTTTTTGGACTCTCATATATACATAATCAGAATCATCTTGTCCGAAGCGTACTTGAAGGAATATCTTATTCACAATATGACTGCCTGAACCTTATGAAGGATCTGGGCATTACTTCAAACAAGGTAGTGCTTTTTGGCGGAGGAGCAAGATCAAAGCTATGGAGACAGATAATATCTGATATATTTGATACCAGAATAGTCACATTGAATGTTGAAGAAGGGCCCTCTTATGGCGCCGCGATCCTTGCAGGCGTGGGGGCCGGCATATATAGGGACGTCAAAGAAGCTACGGATAAGATAATAAGAGAAGATACTGAAGTAGATCCAATAGCTGAGAATGTATCTAAATATAGTAAATATTATAAGGTATACCGGTCGCTTTACGGCAGCTTAAAGGGAGACTTTGAGAAACTGGAGCTGGCAGGCAAGTAATGCCATATAATAAGGATTTATGTATAAAATCCTCCGGGACAATAGAGCTATTCTTAAAACTTGTTTGCAGTGGGGATCTTTCTGTACATAAAATGCAGGATTATGCCTTTTAGTATTATTATTAAAGAAATGGCCGCAGCTATGAAAACGACAATCATGGGCCCATTATAAAAATATGTATTGATCATAGACATATCATAAATATATGCATAAATATATGCAAACACCGGGAAAAGAATTGCTCCCAGAGCTCCGGATATTACATTAGGATTGATCTTATGGGTTCTGCCAAGCGTATATTTATATGTAAATCCCACGGCAAGCACGATTGCCAATAGTATTAAAAAAGGTATCAGCATCAGTGCGCCAGCTATCCCCATAGCAGTAGCCAGACCGCCTCCGCCCCTGAATTTAAACCATATCGGCCAGTTATGCCCCACCATCACTGCCACGCATGCAATCGCTATTACCAATTGGTCCAGTCCGATCGCCTGTCCGACCAGGACCACTGCAACACCTTTCCCGGCATCAAAAATAAATGTGGGAAGTCCGGCCTTCAATCCGTACTGGCGTCCGGCCCCCGCTGTTCCCGGCCTGTCAATATTGCTAAAGTCCCTTATCCCATCTTTCCGCCCATAGATCTTTACCATAATATAGGAAAATAGAACCGAACCAAGCATATAGCCGGCAATGATATATATGATCTTAAAATAGATGGTATCAACCATATTATGTTCCCTGTTATTATTTGATATTAATAAAAGATTATATCAAAATATCCAATATGTGTTTATGATAATATATAGCAGTTAGAGCCGTATCTTAATAATACTACTGAAGAAAGGTAAAGACATGCTGGACATGTGGACATCTATCCAGGAATATATATTCCTATCACTTTTTTTAATAATCGCCATAATCCTCAAGAGAAAGATCCGGTTCCTTCAAAGATTTCTTATACCGACTTCGATAATCGCAGGGTTTATCGGGCTTATTCTGGGTTCGGAGATTTTAAACTGGATACAGCTTGATGCTGAAAGGCTGGGGGTATTAATATATCATTTGATGGCAGTGGGATTTATATCGGTTGCATTAAAGGAGAGAATCGCGGTCCCGGTCAACCATAAAAGGGATAATGTAAATACCGGACTGGCAATAATCACTTCGTATCTATCTCAGGGTATTATCGGGTTTGCTGTTTCTCTGTCTCTTGCTTATACTTTTCTTCCCAAATTATTTCCCCCATTCGGGCTGCTGCTTCCGCTTGGTTTTGCACAGGGGCCGGGACAGGCTTTTTCGATCGGTACCAGTTGGGAAGAGCTGGGGTTATCAAATGGTGGGAATATTGGACTTTCGATTGCCACTATCGGGTTTCTATGGGCGATCATATTTGGAATACCCCTGATGAATATACTGGTCCGCAAGAAGAAAGCCTGGGGTCTTGAAGACAGGGAAAAAATGGTTAGGCTAAAAAGTGTAGATATAGGAGAAAAGCATACTGAGAATATCCCAAAGAGAATGTTTGTAGACAGCCTTACCGTACAGGTCGTACTTATAGGAGTTGTTTATCTTATCACTTACTTTGCCCTGAGGGGAGTGTCATTGGCTCTTGAGCCTCTTGGCGGATACGGGTATACTGTGGCCCAGCTTCTCTGGGGCTTCCACTTTGTAATAGCTACCATGTTTGCAATACTTGTCAGGGCAATATTGAATATACTGAAAAGAAAGAAATTGCTCCATATTAAATATCCGGATAATTATATCCTTCAAAGGATATCATCCGGTTCTTTTGATTTTATGATAGTAGCGGCTATTGCGGCATTGTCGATAAATACTTTCAGGGAAAACTGGATACCGATAATCCTGATTACTACGCTGGGAGGTATATTTTCACTTATTTATACAGTATATCTATGCAGGAGAATATATACTAATTATATCATCGAGCATATCGTGGGTCTTTACGGACAGTTCACCGGGACGATTACGACAAGCATGGCCCTGCTCAGAGAGATCGACCCTGATGCGGAGTCCAATGTACCGGAAAACATTGTCCTGGGAGGTGCAATCGCTCTGCCTCTGGGGGTCCCGCCTATGTTTATACTGGGTCTGGCCGTAGAAGGATATTCAGCCCAGAGACCGGTATTTTATTTCTATGCGCTTGCAATATTTATTATTTATCTTGCAGCTATCCTTACATACCTTCTTTTAAAAAGCAGAAGGAAAAAAGCAGCACAGCAGTAATAGCCGGCATAGGAGCCTGAGCCCAATTCTCGGACAGGACTCTATAGCATTGATGAATACTGCCGGAAATTTTATTAAGTCCTATGAGCTGCCAGTCATATAAGGCTGCGGCAGGTCTTACAGAATGCCGTGTCCTTGCCATCGATATCGCCGGAAGTATTGGATGGATACATTATGCAGTTCTTATTATCACAGTGCAAAAGTCCAAGGGCATGGCCTATTCCGTGAACAGCTTCCTTTAGTATTCTTTCATAATAGAGTTTTTTTTCAGTGCTGCTTAGTCTCTTTATTAATAATGGAAATTTGCCTGCTTTTCTTTTCTTAAGACTATTGGAGAAGTAATCCTTATGAAAATGGGGATGTACCCTCATTATAGAGATGACGCATATCTTTGGGAAAGGAGAAGCAAGACCAAATACATAATCAAGATTTCCCGTATAGAGATCACGGTCAAATACTGCAAGATTTATATCTTTTACCTCTTTAAGGGTCATGTTTTCAGTAAGGAATCTTAGAAGTTTTCTTCCATCGTATTGTTTTTTATCATTATTGAATAATGTTAACGGGATTATGATATGCTTTAGTATGATTACATTGCTTTCAAATACTATGGAGAGATTTTTCCTTAGATATCTCAGTATATTTCTGCTTATGTCATTCAGTATAAGTATATTTATATTTTCATTCATCTTATTATTCTAAATCAGCCGGTGAGTATTTCCAATATTTACTTTATTATTTAAATATTTTAATAGGTCCTATTAAAATATTAGTTTTAGCGGCACAGGTCTTGCTATAAGCCTGAGCCCGGCTCCCGGACAGGCTCATAGAATAGGAAGGGAGAAAACAAATGATGGGAAAAGAGATATTGTCTTTTAAATAAAGCTGATAAAATGTATTTTGAAAGATATTCACAAATAGCACAGGCTTGAAATAATACTTATAGCAAGAGCAGATATTTATGAATAATAAAAATAGTTTTGGTAAAAATATATCAGGAGCCGCCATAAGGCTTTTTATATTTTTAATTATCATCTCCGCGGTCCTTATCCCCTTTACTGAAATATTTGCATTTGACCCTGACTATCCGGATTTTATCTGGACACATAATAGCAGGAGCAGAAAGATCAGTGCAGGGACCCAGAAAGCGGTTTATCTGACCGGACACAGCATGGCTTCTGAAGAAAAAAGACAGGATGTATACAGGCTGATAGAGGAAACTGAATTAAATAGCATAGTGTTTAATGCAAAGGAAGACTCCGGAGATATCTTCTATGACAGCGGGGTGGAATTTTTCAATGAGATCGGTGCAGTAAACGCATATTATGATATTGATAAGGTGCTTAAGGAGATGGATGAAAGAAATATATACAGCATAGCAAGGATAGTGCTTTTTAAGGATGGGGTAATAACTGATGCCCGGCCCGATCTTGCCATACAGAATAAAAACACAGGTGCCCGGATATATCTTGATGGAGGTTATTGGGTCGATATATTTAATCGCGAGATATGGGACCACTATATAGAACTGGTCATGGAGCTGGTCGATAAGGGGGTAGATGAGATCCAGTTTGATTATATAAGGGCGCCTTCAAGAGGCAATACATCTCTGGCAGAGTATCCCTCAAATACAGAGGAGATGGAAAAGATATGGGCCATTACAGGTTTTTTAAAAGCAGTCAGGGAAGCTACGAAGAACTATCCTGTTAAAATATCGGCAGATGTTTTCGGTTTTGTATTTATAGTCGAAAATGATCAGGGTATCGGACAGCTCATAGAAGAGATGGCTCCCTATCTGGATTTTCTATATCCTATGCCGTATCCGTCGCATTATTCATCCGGTTTTATGGGATTCAGCCAACCGGAAGCACATCCTTATGAGGTGGTAAAATATACTCTTGAGAAAGGTCTGACAAGGATAGGCGATACAGAATGTCTTATAATCCCCTGGATACAGGCCTTCGGACTGGAAATGCGCTATACTGAAAGGGAGATACTTCTACAGATAAAAGCAGCTGATGACCTTGATATCGACGGTTTTTTATTCTGGAATGCGGCAAACAAATACAGCGCTGTTGAAAGAGCTCTCAGAAGCAGGGTTTAATGGAAAAGTCCGAAAGGACAGGGTAAAACTACAGGCAAATATAATCAGCCTTGAATAATACGTTTTAGCTGTTTTATATGTGCAGGGGTGCTGCCGCAGCAGGTACCCAGTATGGATGGTCCGAAAGGAAGATACTTCTTTATATTATCAGCCATTATTTCCGGAGTCTCATTATATGAAGTCTTTCCGTCTTTTAAAACAGGAAGACCGGCATTGGGTTGGAATATGAGTCTGGCGTCCGGCCGGGCTTTTCTTATCTTCTTTACTATATCAAGCATCGAATCAGATCCTATGCTGCAGTTTGCGCCTACTATATCACATCCGGCCTCCAGAAGTGTGCCGGCTGATTCTTCTGCTTTATTTCCCATCAGGGTGACACCATTTGCACCAAATGACAGAGTGCATGCTATAGGTATCTTGCTTGATATTTTTCTTGCCGCTTCTACTGCAGCGAGAGCTTCATTTATATCCATAATAGTCTCGATAAGTAGAAAATCGACTCCGCCTTCGATGAGAACACCGATCTGCCTGCTGAAGAGTTCTACTGCCTCGCTGTATTTCAGCTCGCCGGAAGGCTCCATCAGTTTTCCTGTGGGTCCTATATCTCCTGCGATGAAGTGTAAGCTTTGAGAATCTGATCTACTCTCATGAGCCTCTATGGCTCCACGTGCCGCTGCAACTGCATTCTTATTGATCTGGCAGGTTTTCTGTTCGAGCTTACATGCTCTTAGTTTTAAGGGGTTTGCTCCGAAGGTATTGGTCTGTACTATATCCGAACCTGCTTCGAGGTAGTCAAGGTGGATATCTGTTACTTTTTTTATATTATCTTTTTCAATATTTGCAGAATCCGGACAGCCCAAAAAACCTCTTATCTGAAGTTCTGTTCCCATCGCTCCATCGCATATAAGGATTTTTTTATCAAGAGCTTCCAGGAAACCAGCATAGTTTTTGGAATTGTCCCTATTCATATTTTAAAATTATAAGAATTATTTATTTCTTCTTTGCCATCTGGTCTTTTTAAGCATCTTTTTATGCTTTTTCTTTCTCATTTTCTTTCGTCTCTTCTTGATAAGTGAGCTCATAGTCCTCCTTGTATTTATAACAGTTTATGTTATCAAATCTTATTTATAATCAACAGAAACAAATATTATACCAGAAAAAAGGCTAATGTATATTTTTATATGGCTATTTATTCATAATATTTATGGGATATGATTTCCTGAAAATGGACCGGACGCAGTATATCAGTGATCTTGCATTTAAAATAATTGATAAATATTAATAGGGAACATGGTAAACTTTATTAATGTTTGATAGGAAAATAGTATATATATTAAGCAATATATAATAAAAAACTCTAAAATAATATTAGAGTATTATTAGAGTAGTATTAGGAAAAATACTTTATAAAATAATGATATTTTTATTGACATACCATATCTTGTGCTCTAATATGTAAACATACACAATATCCTGAGTATTTTTGTATTTCAGAGATTATGATTTGAGAAATATCGTGTTTGGCAGGCTGGTTCGCGGCATATTGTTTCTTGACGCAGGCAAATCCTGATAGCCGGGACCGGATAATTATAAAAATGAAAGATTTAAAATAAATTTTTATAATAATGTATTACTGGGAGGTAATTGGTAATGGGCGAGACTGGTAAAAAAAGCAAAAGAAAAGAGATGACGCAGTATTACCACCAGAAAAAGATAAATCTTTCTGAAAATGCTATAAAGGTCCTGGAGAGAAGGTATTTTAAAAGAGATGAAATAGGTAATATTCTTGAGAAGCCTGTGGACATGTTTATAAGGGTGGCCCGGAATATCGCCTCTGCTGAGAAGAAATATGGAAAGACAGAAGAAGAGATCCTCGAGATAGAAAAGGAATTTTTTGATATAATGGCAGATCTGGATTTCCTTCCAAATTCACCGACGCTTATGAATGCCGGGAAAGAGCTTCAGCAGCTCGCAGCATGTTTTGTGCTGCCGGTGGGGGATTCAATGTCCGATATATTTGAGGCTCTCAAGGAGACAGCTATTATCCAGAAATCAGGCGGGGGAGTAGGATACTCTTTTTCAAGAATAAGGCCGAGAAATGATGTAGTCCTTTCCACAAAGGGTGTCTCGAGCGGACCGATATCTTTTATGACGGTTTTTAATGCAGCCACCGATACAATCAAGCAGGGAGGCACCAGAAGGGGCGCCAATATGGGAATACTCAGGGTCGATCATCCCGACATACTGGATTTTATATCGGCAAAAGATAATTGTGAGAAGCTGACTAATTTCAATATATCTGTCGGAGTGACAGAAGCTTTTATAAGGGCTGTTGAAAACGATGAAAAATATGAGATCGTAAATCCCAGGACAAAGGAAGTATTTGACCGCTATAATGCCAGGGAAGTATTTAAAAAGATAGTGGAGCATGCCTGGGGGAATGGCGACCCTGGCATTATATTTCTTGACAGGCTGAACAAAGACAATCCTACTCCGCATATCGGCCAGATCGAGAGTACTAATCCCTGCGGCGAGCAGCCATTGCTGCCCTATGAAGCATGTAATCTCGGTTCTATAAATCTCTCGCATATGATGATTGAAGACGAAGACATCAAGAAGATAGACTATAAGAAGCTCGGGAAAGTCGTACAAACATCAGTGAGATTTCTGGATGATGTCATTGATATGAGTGAATATCCTCTGGAAAAGATCCGCGATATGGTGGATGGCAATAGAAAGATCGGACTTGGAGTAATGGGATGGGCAGATCTCCTTGTGATGCTGGGGATACCTTATGACAGCGAAGAAGCACTGGAGCTTGGCGGCAAGATAATGAGCTTCATACAGGATGAATCAAAGGAAGCTTCCAAAAAGCTTGCGGAAGAAAAAGGAGAGTTTCCCAACCTTGAAGGCAGCATATACGATTCTCCTGAAGGATATAAGGTCAGAAATGCTACAACAACGACAATAGCGCCCACGGGGACACTGAGTATAATAGCGGACTGCTCAAGCGGAATAGAGCCATTGTTCGCTATTTCATTTGTAAAGAATGTAATGGATAATGACAGGCTTCTTGAAGTAAATAAACACTTTAAGAAAATGGCAGAAGACGGGGGATTTTATAGCAAGGAACTTATGGAAAAGATAGCCGGGACGGGCCATCTCCAGGGCCTGGACGAGATTCCTGATAATTGCAAGAGAATATTCAAGACTGCCCATGAAGTCTCACCAAAATGGCATGTCCGTTCTCAGGCCGCCTTTCAAAAATTTGTTGACAATGCTGTCTCAAAGACGGTTAATTTCTCTAATTCGGCTACGGTCCAGGATGTTGAAGATGTCTATATGCTTTCATACAGGCTGGGGTGCAAGGGTATTACGATATTCAGGGATGGAAGCCGGGGCGCACAGGTTCTTGAAGTCTCGGGAAAAGATATGGATAATAAAAAAGCGGAAGTCCAGGCTGAAACCGGTTCTGAAGAAAAATTAAAAGAAAGTAAAACTGCAGAAGCTGCCCATGTTGATAAGATGCCCACGATAAAACCAAGACCCCGCCCTGATATAACCAGGGGCATGACCAAAAAATATAATATCGGAACCTGCGGGAAACTATATGTAACGGTAAATAGCGATGAACGCGGAATATGCGAGATATTTACCAATACGGGGGAAGAAGGATGTGCGGCCCTTACAGAAACTGTGGGCAGACTTATAAGCATAGCCATAAGGTCCGGGATCGACCTGGATGAGATAAAGAGCCAGATCAAGGGTATACGCTGCATAACATGCATAGCGGATAAGGACACAAATGTGCTCTCATGTCCGGATGCTATGGGGAAAGCTATCGAGTTTGTCCTTAATGGTTCAAATAAATTTGACCTGGATATAACCAGCGGACCGAGATCCATAATGATATGTGAGGAAGAAGGCTGCGGCGGTATAATGGAGCCGGAAGGCGGCTGCTATGTCTGTAGGAATTGCGGCTACTCAAAATGCTCATAGAATAAAGCAGCGATAAATATCTACTTCTTTTTGTTTTCCGCAATCATAAATTTGATGATATCCGCTCTTGCAATTATTCCTGCCAGCTTATTATTATCGCTTACTACTGGAAGCCTGTTAATATCATTATTTATCATTATGTTTACCACCTTGCTGATTGGCATATCTTCCCTGGCTACCTTTATATTTGTCGACATAACCTCTTCAACCCTGGTTTTCAAATATTCCTTTGTACTTTTTGTATAGCTTTCAAATTTTTCAAGAAAAGTATAGCTAAAAGATAATGGGAACGGAAGGCTGGACTCTTTGACTATTATATCAGCTTCGGTAATTATCCCTGCTAACTCTCCTTTTTCATCAACCACCGGGACACCGCTTATTCTATTCTTAATAAGTAATTCTGATAATTCAGCTAAAGTAGCATTTTTATTTATTGTAATAACTTTTTTTGTCATGATATCTTTTGCAAGTAATTCTGTCATTCTTATCTCCTGAACTATTCACATTTTTATTCTAATAAAAAATACCTGGACTCCGGGTCTTAAACTAAAATTTTTTATATTACTTATAATATTTTTTTGAAGCTTCTCCTGCCTTAAAAATGGCAAATTTTGTTAGAGGAGGCGAAATTATCTCATTTATAATTACTGATGCTATAATAGCATTGATCATTACACTTTCTATGCTTGAAAAGGCAGGCCGCTGCTTAATTAACATTGCAAGCCCTATGGTCACTCCGGCAATCGGGAAAAGACCAAAACTTAAATATTTCTTAATTTCTGCAGGAGCACGGGAAATAGATGCACCCGCTCTTACTCCGAGATATTTTCCGATAAATCTGGCTATAACCAGTACCGCAGCTTATATTCCTGCTGTTTTTATTACACCCAAGTCAAAGTGCACTCCGGCCAGTGTGAAAAACATTGCAAATATTATACCTTCTATATTATTTATAACGCCAAACATATCTTCATTGTTTTTCATTCTATTAACTATTATAAATCCCATTGTCATATTAGCGAGAATACTTGACAACCCGAATGCATTTGATACTCCAACACATAAAAAAATTGCACCTCCGACAATAGTGAGGAGCTGCGGTTTCTTTTTAATAAAGCGGCCAATATAGGTCAGCCCAAATCCAAGGATTGTTCCCAGAAGTATGGAGCCGGCTATATCCATGATTGGGATAACCAGCATCCTGTACAGAGAGATATTTTGAAAACCAGTAATCAATGACTCAGAAACATTTGAACCAATAGAATAAGCGATAACAGCAATTGCATCATCCAGCACAATGATTGCAAGCAGTGTTGTGGTAAAAGGGCCCATTGCTTCATATTCTCGCACTATCGCCAGAGTTGCAGCAGGAGCAGTGGCGCATGATATGGCGCCAAGGATTATAGCCATGGGCAGATAACTATAAAAAGAGGTGGGATTTGATACTCCTGTTCCGATAAGAAAAGGCCCAAGAAATAGTACAGATATAGTTACAAATACCCAGGCCCCCAATGCTTCAAAAGGAGTGATTATAGCAATAGCTTTACCAAATTTTTTTAATTTCTTAAGATATAAACCCCCGCCTACCAGATAACCAATGACCCCCAGACTGATATCAGTAATTACATTTAACTCACCATTAACTATCTCCCCTGGAATAATATTTAATAGACTTATAATGATCCCCACAATAATATATCCGCTGATCGTCGGGAACTTTATTTTTCTGGCAGTAAAACCGCCGAGAAGGCCGATTATCACAATCAGCCCAACGGCTAATATTGCATTCATCTCAAAATTCAGATCCATCTATAGATGCTCCCTCAATACAAACAATAAACTCTTATTTCTATATATAATAAATAAACTTAAAAAAGCACCGGACCTGATATCAATATGAGACTCCTGACTTTTGCCTTTTGTAGATAATCTCATTTATAAAATTGATCAGCATCACCGGGATCACGGAACATGCGATTATGATTAGCCAGTGATTAGTGCCAAGCCTTTCCATCTCAAATACTTTCTGAAGCCACGGTATATAAATGATCGCAATCTGAAGCAGGATTGAAACCAGTACGGCAAGATTTAAATATTTATTTCCGAAAATATATTTGCTGAATATGCCTTTATCTTCAAACCTGAAATTATATGTGTGCAGCAGCTGGGTTATAACAAGTGTCGTAAAGACCATGGTTTGAAAGATGTGGGGATTGTTCCCAAATAATATCGGTGCGCTGAAGTATACAAATAATGCACCCAGAGTCATTATAAAGCCCTGCCACGCGACTGTTAAGAGCCTTCTGGAGCTAAGTATAGGCTCCTTCCGTTTTGCTGCTTTTCTATCCATTATATTATTTTCAGGAGGATCTATTCCCAGAGCCATAGCCGGGAGCCCATCTGTTATAAGATTCATCCAGAGTATCTGGACCGGCAGGAGAGGTATATAGAGAAAACCTCTCTGTCCCGTAAGCATGTAGAAAATGTAATCGCCCACTACTATGGATACAAACATAATAAGGACTTCGGAGATATTGCAGGAAAGCAGAAACAATATAAATTTTTTCAGGTTGTCATAGATCACCCTCCCCTGCTTGACAGCCTTTACAATAGTTGCAAAGTTATCATCAGTGAGGATCATATCGCTGGCTTCCTTGCTTACATCCGTTCCCACTATCCCCATAGCTATGCCAATATCGGCTTTCTTAAGCGAGGGTGCATCATTGATACCGTCTCCTGTCATCGCCACAATATGCTGTTTCTTCTTCAGGGCACCTACTATAGTGACTTTATTTGAAGGGGAAACGCGTGCAAAGATACTTATATCTTCAATCTGTAGCTCAAGCTCCTCTTCTGACATCCGGTCAAGCTCGATTCCATCTATGACTCTTTCGCCGGCATCAAGGATGCCAAGTTCCTTACCTATTGCTGCTGCGGTGATCCTGTGGTCCCCTGTCACCATCACTACTTTTATATTCGCTTTTTTGCATTTTTGTATTGCAGCATAGACCTCGGGTCTTGGCGGATCTATCATTCCTACCATTCCCAGGTATACAAGCTCTTCTTCCTCTTTTTTAATATTTTTTTCTTCCGGAAGGCTTTCCATATATTTGAATGCAAAAGCAAGATTGCGCATGGCTCTTTCAGCAAGGAGGGAATTATTTTTATTTATTATATTCCTATCATCTCCGGTGATATCGACGATCTCTCCGCCCCTGATCATTCTGGTGCATTTTTCTATTATTACCTCAGGGGCACCTTTGGAAAATAATATATATTCACTATTATTGTCCTTTCTTTCGCTTTCAGGGATGAGGTTTATGGTAGTCATCATCTTCCTGATTGAATCGAAAGGCTCTTCCATCTCTCTTGAATGCTTTCTCTCAAGAGTTTCTTTATCAAGGGAATAGGAGTCAGCAAGCTCTATCAGTGCTGCTTCGGTGGGGTCTCCGGTGATATCGCAGTTTTCCCTATCTATATAATAAGCATCATTGCAGAGTACGGAGTTCTTAAGAAGCAGCTCAAGCGCCATATCCCCGTCAATATCTTTTAAATCAAAATAATTTCTTTCGCAGGACTTACTGGATTTTTTTATATATTCATCAAAATCAGAGACCGGTTCCAGTCCGCTGTATATCTTTCTTACCATCATTTTGTTTTGTGTAAGGGTCCCGGTCTTATCGGTGCATATGACGGATACGCCTCCAAGGGTCTCTACTGAACTCGATTTTCTCACTATGGCATTGTTTTTTGCCATCCTCTGTACGCCAAGGGCAAGAGAGACCGTAACTATTGCCGGAAGTCCTTCAGGAATAGCTGCAACAGCAAGAGCTACAGCTACCAGCAGCATTTGCGCGACAGAATTTCCTTTAAGTATGCCTGATCCAAAAACCACTGCGCTGACAACAAGACAGATTATCCCTATCCTTCTACTTACCGTCTTCAGTTCGACTTGAAGCGGTGTCATTCCATCTTCTTCCTGGACCATGCTGGCTATCCTGCCGATCTCGGTATTCTGGCCCGTTCCTATGACTACTGCTCTGCACCGCCCCTTAACAATAGTCGTACCTCCAAATAAAAGATTTTTCTTGTCTCCGAGAGGAATAAGCTTCTTAATTATAATAGCGGATACCTTGCTTACAGGCAGGGATTCACCCGTAAGGATTGCCTCATCTGCCTGCAGGTTCACCTGAGATATTATGCGGGAGTCCGCAGGGACAAGGTCTCCAGCGGAAAGCTTTATTATATCGCCGGGGACCAGTTCTTTTGAGTAAATATTCTTTTCCCTGCCCCCCCTTATAACAAGAGCTCCCGGCGAGGCAAGCTCCTTTAATGCCTGGAGCGCCCTTTCGGCCCTGAATTCCTGCACGAATCCAAGAACTGAATTTATTACAAGGATTATAAGTATTACGATGGCATCAGTTATTTCTCTTATTATAATACCGGATATAAATGCTGCTGCTATCAATATCCATATCATAAAATCATTAAACTGGGATATGAATATCTTGAAAGGAGTTCTCCCCTTTTTTTCCTCAAGCTGATTTGGCCCGTATTTTTCAAGCTTCGCCCTGGCGGATTTTTCACTTAAACCTTTTTCAAGATCCGCGCCCAATAGCTCAGACACATCCCCGACAGCAGTATTGTGCCATAGAGTTTCCTGTTCATTATTATATTTTACTTCTATTTTGAGCTCCCCTGTTTTTAGATAAAATATCATTAAAGTTTTATCATTAATACAATATTTGGGCAACAGTAAAAATAATGAAATAAGATATTATATAATTAAGATTTATTTGATTGCGACAAAATTTTAGTCTGTCCAGATGTCATGAAAAAGCTCCCACTCTATAATATGTTCTCTGATATATTTTTCCATGATGGGTATGATTTTTTTCATGTTTTTCTCTATTAATTCTTCTTTTTCTCCAGAAAGTTCAAGCTCAACAGGCTCCCCGATTATCTGTTGGTGCATATATTTCCCATCTCTCCAGATAAAGCAGGGAATCAGTGCGGCACCTGATCTCAGGGCCAGCTGGAGTGCTCCGGTAGGAAGATTGGCCTTCTTGCCGAAAAAATCAAAGGGTCTTGCCGACTTTCCAGTAGAGTCCCAGTCTAATGGAACGGCCACTATCTCATTATTCCTAAGATGCCTGAAGACATGATGTATCCTATTTACATATACTGTCAAGAAACCTTTTGACAGGCGGTTAGACTCGAAAAATCTATTGGTCCTCTCGCTTTTTCTAAAAAGGGTGATCCCCCAGATCTTATAGCCTTCAACGCCTATTCTGCTGGCGGCCCATTCAAAATTTCCGATATGGCAGGAAAAAATAACGACTCCCTTGCCTTTCTTTAGCCCTTTTCTAAGATTTTCAAGACCCTCTATCTTTATCCTTTGCTTTAATTTTTCTCTGGAGACGACTTTGTGCTTTAAGAAATCTGTAATATTTTTCCCCCAGTTTATAAATATCCTTTTAGCTATGCGGTGGACCTCCGGATCGCCTATATCCTTTTTCAGGACTATGGATATGTTTTTTTTGATACAATCCACACTTGATCCTGTAGCAAACCAGAGTCTTGCTCCTCCGGATGCGGCAATATATGCAAGCGGATAGGGGAGAAGGATGATAAATAGCTCAAGCAATCTGTAACCAAGATATGTGAACATCACAACTCCTTTCAAGCCTATATTTATATTGCAATATGGGCAAAAATCATATTATAAAGCACTATGTCAGGAGACGGTTAGATACTATAATAATAGATTTTAGGAATAATTTAAATTAAAAACATGCTGTAAATGGCTAAAAACAACAAAACTATTATTTTTTCTTTAGGCGGGTCAGCTCATTTGTAAACTGTCTTATACTGTCAAATTGTTTGTAGACAGAAGCAAATCTGATATATGCTACCTTATCAAGACCCTTTAGCCTTTTCAGCACAAGATTTCCAAGCTCCCTGGAATTGATCTCGCTTCCCGGCATATCGGTTATCTCATTTTCGATATCATCTACGAGTTCGTTTAAGGTCCCCACATTTATATTTCTTTTGATGCATGCCCGGATAAGGCCGCTTAATATCTTATTGCGGTCGAAAGGCTCGCGGGTATTATCCTTTTTTATGACAGCAATAGGCTTGGTCTCAATACGCTCATATGTGGTAAATCTTTTACCACATCTTTCGCATTCCCGCCTTCTCCTGACACTATCATTTGCATCAGTGAGTCTTGAGTCGACGACTTTTGTATCAAGGTTTGTGCAATATGGACATTTCATTATTTATACTTACTCTCTTTTATTTCTATATTATATTAATTGTCCTGATATTTATACAGCAGTTCCATTATGCTTCTTTGAAAAACGGTCTGAAGAGCTTCTTTATAATAGGGCTCATATCCCTGCGTTCTCTGGTAAAATATTCTTTTAAAAGCGATGCGCATTTTATTCCGCAAAACAGTGTTATCAGCAGACCGAATAACAGCCACCAGGCACTGCCCTCCCGGAACCACAGGAAAAACCCCAATACAAAAAACCCTGTAATTGTTGAAAGATAAGTATCCTTCATGACCACAAGGTTTATTGGGATTATTATCAAGCAAAGGATAAGAAGGGACCATGGGGAAAGGTAAAATATTCCTCCAAGAAAGGCGGCTACACCCTTTCCTCCCTTAAAACCCAGATAGATCATCCAGTTATGTCCCACAACTGCTGCAACCACAGCCCATAGAGGGATAAAGGGATGTCCGTCCGAGAATCTGTCTGCCAGGGAAGCAACCAGAAAACCTTTTAAGATATCGGCAATAATGACTATTATTCCGGGGATCTTCCCCACGCTTGAGATAGCATTCATGCCTCCTACATTGCGCGTCCCTGCCTTCAGGATATCTACACCTCTGATCTTCCCGGCAATAAATGCGGAAGGAAAAGATCCTATCATATATGCTGCAAGAAGTATGGCCGCTGTATTGAGATAAAAGTTTTCTACTATCATATAAATGTATAAAAATAAAATTTTTTATATTTTATCATATTTATTAATTCTAATATAATCACAGCTGCCATTAGAAATGACTTTTTAAAAGTGCACTTTTGATTCTTAAATAACAATCATCAATTTTAATCTTGACATAAATGATATTGTCTGGAATATTAGTTGAATAGTTGTTCATATATGATAATAAGATTAAATAAAAGCAAGTATGAAAAAAGTCAAAGAAGAAGTTTGCGAGGTCACTTATATTGATGAAAGGAAAGTGTCTTCAGTCAAAAAGAGATTGAAAGACGATGGGACCATGCAGCTCCTCTCGGAGACATTTAAAGTGCTCGGTGATCCGACAAGAATAAAAATAATCTATTCTCTGTCACTGGAGGAACTCTGCGTATGTGATATTGCAAATCTACTGGGCACATCAAAGTCTGCAGTCTCGCATCAATTGAGAATACTGCGGAATATGAGACTGGTAAAATACAGAAAAGATGGCAAGAAAGCTTTCTATTCTCTGGATGACAGCCATATCAATAATCTTTTTGCTGAAGGTCTAAAACATATTGAAGAAAAATAACCCTATGTATCGATCAATAAATTTTAAAATGAAAGAAGGCCCATATATATGCAGGGACTCCTAAAAAACATAAAATTCCGGTGGCTGCTGGCAGCACTAATAGTAGTTATCCCATTTCTGGTTTTATCCTATTTTTCTACCAATGCTCCTTTATGGATCGAGCTTCCTATATTTCTAGCAATTATTATTCTTGCTGGAAGAAAAGTCTTTTTAAGTGCTTTTAAAAGTCTTATCAGATTTAAATTTTCCAATATAAATCTTTTAATGGCTATAGCTGCTATAGGAGCATTTTTTTTAAGGCAGTTCGAAGAAGCAGCTATTATAATAATCCTATTTGCTATTGGCGGGGAATTAGAAGAATTTGGAATAGAAAGAAGTCAGACTGCTTTAAAAAAGTTAATTGACAGCGCTCCTAAAACTGCCATTGTAAAGGGAAGTGAAATTGAGGTCCCGGTAGAAAATATAGAGATCGGTGAAGTTATAGTAGTAAAGCCTGGCGACATTATTCCAATGGATGGAATAGTAGCACATGGGGATTCTCTGGTCGATGAATCCACCATAACTGGTGAACCGCTTCCAAAAAATAAATATTTAAATGATCCTGTATATGCAGGAACGACAAATGGCTCTGGTTATCTTGAGGTAAAAGTCACTAAAAAATCAAAAGATAATACACTTTCTAAAATTATTGACCTGACATATAAGTCAGTAGAAAAGAAAATAACGGCACAAAGATTTATTGAAAAGTTTGCAAAGATCTATACGCCGATTGTCATGCTGGCAGCTATTTTGCTTGTGATCATTCCTGTAGTTTTATTAAAAAAACCATTTGACTATTGGTTTACACAGGCCCTTACATTACTGATCATTTCCTGTCCCTGCGCACTTGTGATCTCAACTCCCGTTACAATTTTTTCAGCATTGGGCAATGCGTCCAAAAAGGGTGTCCTGATAAAAGGGGGTCTATTCTTAGAAGAAATGGGAAATTTAAGGGCCATTGCATTTGACAAAACAAAGACATTAACAGAAGGTGAACCGATTGTCTCTGATATCATCCCGCTTGATGGTTTTACTGAAAGTGAAGTCATCGCCTGTGCTGCCGGACTGGAAGTCTTCTCCGGGCATCCTATTGCAAAAAGTATTGTAAAAAAGGCAAAGGAGATCGGAGCAGAACCTCATATATTTAAGGGCTTTCAATCAGTGACCGGGAGAGGATTGGAAGGAGAATGCACCGTTTGTGTAAATAAAAAACATTTTCTTGGAAATATCAAATTCATTAGTGAAAAACAGGATACAGGCAATGATGAATTTATTTATAAGAAAATTGATGAACTTGAAAAACAGGGCAAAACAATCATTGTTATGAGTGATAATGAAAGGGTAAAAGGGATACTTGCCATAACTGATGAAATAAGAGAGGAAAGCAAAGAGCTGATATCAGGTCTTTTGGACCTTAATATTAAACCGGTCATATTGACTGGAGACAATAAAGCTTCAGCAGGATTTGTAGCTTCGAATCTGGGAATAGAGACTGTCAGGGCAGAACTTCTTCCAGAGGACAAAGTGACAGAACTGGAAAAATTAATTGATAAGTACAAAAATGTTGCAATGGCCGGTGATGGAGTGAATGATGCGCCTGCTCTCGCCACTGCTTCAGTTGGGATCGCTATGGGCGCGACAGGTTCTGATATAGCTATAGAGAACGCTGATATAGCGCTTTTAAACGATAATTTAGCCATACTGCCTTATCTTATAAGGCTTGGGAAAAAAGCTGTAGGGATAATAAAGTTTAATATTACCCTCGCTATTTCAATAAAGCTTCTTTTCCTGGTTCTGGCGGCTTTCGGCCTGAGCAATTTATCACTGGCGATTTTTGCTGATGTCGGGATCACGGTCCTGGTGATTATTAATGGATTAAGGCTGTATGGTTATAAATAAAATTTATATAGATATTGATACCGTGTCTCTTGGAAAACTTTTCATACATAAAATATTTAAGATGCTTCTATTCAGGGGTCTTATCACGGAAAGGATATAAAAGAGTTCAGCTGTCTTGAATGGATGGCACTCCTTGTCTCCCAAATGCCGGATAGGGGAAGGCAGACGTTATGTTGAGCTCAACATAATAGACAGCAAGCAGTCAGTCAAATTATCACTTCCAATAGTCGTTTACATTTAATAAGATAAAAGTATGATTATTAATAAAGGATTACCAGGAAAATTTAAAGATAGTGCGGCAGACTTATTCTTAAATGCACTTGGAGAAAAATTCATTCCTATTCTTGGTGAAAAGAATAAGGCAAAAGAAGCAATAGAGTTGTCAATTAATCAAGATAATTGCTTTTCAGCAGAGAATGAATCAAAGTTATTAGGTTTCCTGGCATTTCAAATTAATGAAACTTCCTTTTTAAATCCTTCGCTTGCTATATTAATATCTGTATACGGATTATTTAGCGGTATCTTAAAAGCTATAGGTCTTTCAATGCTTGAGTATAAAACAAATTCCAATGAAATCCATATTGAAGCTATTGCAGTAGATGAATCAGCCCGCGGCAAAGGAATTGGAACAAAACTACTTGATGCTATTTTTCAGCTAGCCAGTGAAAAAAGATATAAAACTATTACTCTGGAGGTAATAGATATAAATCCAAGAGCAAGAGAATTATATGAAAGAATAGGTTTTGAAGTGGTGAAGCAAAGTAGAATCTGGCCCTTAAACAAACTGATAGGCTGGCCATTTAATAAAGTATTTTTAATGAAAAAAGAGATAAGCTTAAAATAATATCGAACCATACATGGGTGATAAACTAAAAAAAAGAATAAAAGAATTAATCCGTGAAGAGATCGCAGTTGTTCCATATAATCCAGCATTCCCTGGGATGTTCGAAGATGAAGCCACTTTTTTGTGGAAGAAGTTGCCTCATAATATTATTAAAAGGATTGAGCATTTTGGCAGTACAGCGGTTACCGGACTTTCTGCCAAGCCTATAATTGATATCCTGGTAGAAGTTTCAAGCCTTGAAGAGACTAAAAAACAAGTCGTGTCTGTTTTAGAAGGTGAAGGGTATGAATACTTTTGGCGGCCGGCATTTGGCAATGCTGGCCCTCCATATTATGCGTGGTTCATCAAACGAAATGCAGAAGACAAACGAACGCACCACATTCATATGGTTGAAGCAGATTCTGAATTATGGGACAGACTTTATTTCAGGGATTATCTCAGACAATTTCCCGCAGAAGCTAAGCGATACGATGAATTAAAAAGAAAATTATCAGAACAGTACCCAAACGACAGGGTTAAATATACAAAAGAAAAAAGTGAATTCATTTCATCAGTCACAAAAAAAGCAAAAGAATATTTTAAATAATAAACAGTAAAAGAAATGGGCAGGCAAAAGATGTTTGAGAAAATACTTAGAAAATAATGCTGGTCCTTTATTATATTGAACTTTTAATAGCAGTTTACAAAATAATGAGGCTTAAATTATGAAAAGATGTTCCTGGGTCGATCCCGAAAATAAATTATATTGCGTCCATCATAAAAAATATTATAAATTAAATTGAATATAGACAGGGGACGATGAAAGCAATAATAAATTTAATGACATATAATATAGTAATCAGCTTTGTGATTGTACCAACACGATGTTCAAATTCCCGGTAGGCTCCGATAAGCACTCCTAGAGAATATTCCAACCATGGCTTAAGGCTATGTTTACATTGTTGCCAGCCTTTTGAAGATAACTGTAAGGCCTCATAATATGTTTCCCTTGATTCTTCAATCAAACGTTCGATCGAGATATATCGGCCCACTGTATAATCTATTTGATGAAGCATTAAAACCGTGAGCAACCTCGACACCCGGCCATTGCCGTCGTTAAAAGGATGAATGCACAGGAAGTCAAAAACAAATGCCGGAATGAGAATAAGAGGGTTGGTCTGACGCTTATTCATAAGGCGGTTAAAACGAATACAGAGCTTTTTCATGTAACCTGGCGTCTCACTGGCCGATGATGGTACAAATCTCGTAATCCAGCGTCCATCAGAAAGACGCTCTTCAATGGTATTATCCTGTTTTTTCCACTGACCGGCCGGGATATCCGTGCGTGAATAAATCTGCTGATGTAAATTTAAAATCGTCTTTTCACTAATGATTTCATTATTACACCCAGCTAATAAATATTTTGTGTTTTTTCACCTTATTTTGTCCTTCTTTATACTTAAAACGGTCCGTAAAGGATCTATCTCTCTTCTAATTGTTAACAATTGTTTGTATTAGCTTAAAAGTATACTACTGTTTCAATTGAAAAGTACTCCTAACCCAACTTTCTGTAAATTCTCATAAAATCACCTGATTTTATCTCTTTTTCTGTATAGGGTGCCAATGTAGTGACCAAATAAAGATACCGGCTCCTTTACCTATCCTTCCGCTTCTACCAGTCATTTCTGCAGCTGATACTGATATTTATAGAGCTTATGGTATATGCCTTTTGCCTTAAGAAGCTCTTTATGGCTGCCTTTCTCTACGATCTCGCCATGAGAGAGCACTATTATTTTATCGACATTTTTTATTGTGGATAATCTATGGGCTATTACTATTGTCGTCCTGTCCTCCATTATTTTTGAAAGAGCATCCTGTATAAGGGCCTCTATCTCCGAATCTATGCTGGAGGTCGCCTCATCAAGGACAAGCAATACCTCAGGGTTGAATACCAGCGCCCTTGCAAAGGCGATAAGCTGCCTCTGGCCCACGGACAGAACCTGGCCCCTTTCCCTTACCTCGAACTCATACTGGTTGGGAAGTTTTTTGATGAATTTATGGGCATTGACGTATTTTGAAGCTTCTATGACTTTATCCAGGCTTATATCCTTATTGCCCAGCCTTATATTATCAAGGACCGTACCGGAGAATAGAAATACATCCTGCATCACAATGCCTATATGGCGCCTCAGGTCCTGAAGGTCGAATTTTTTTATATTGATATTATCCAGGAGTATCCTGCCTTTTTGTATTTCATAGAATCTGTTTATAAGGTTTATTATAGAAGTCTTTCCCGAGCCTGTGGCCCCGACAAAAGCAATGCTCTGGCCGGCATGAAGGTCAAAGGATATATCTTTAAGGACATGGTCATCTTTATTATATGCAAACCAGACTCTGTCAAACCTTATATCGCCCTTGATTTTTTTCAGATGGACCGGATCAACAGGAGAAGTGATGGCAGGTTTAAGATCAAGCAGATTAAAGATCCTCTCGGAAGCGGCAACCGCTTCCTGAAATATGCCGAATTTTTCGCTTAAATCACTTAGCGGGCGAAAGAACTTTTCAACATATTGTATGAAGGCCACAAGCGTACCGAGGGTAAGGACACTTCTTATCACCTGTCCTCCTCCATACCATACCACAAGTGCTACTGCCATTGTGCTTATGAGGAAGACTATGGGTAAGAATATGGCATGATACAGAATGGTCCTGAGGTATACATTGAGGTACTGGCTGTTAAGGTCCTCAAATTCCATATTGTTTCCCTTCTCGCGGCTAAATAGCTTTGTGGTGACCACTCCTGATATGGCCTCCTGGAGGAAGGTATTAATATTGGATATCTTTGTCCGTAGTATCCTGAAGGTGACCCGTACTTTTAAACGGAAAATAAAAGTTGCTACTGCAAGAAATATAAGGACAGAGAATGCGATAAGTGAGAGTCTCCAATTCAGAGCAAGCATGATGCCCATTATGCCGAGTATCATGAACAGATCTCCAAAAAGGGTTACTATGCCGGAAGAAAGCATCTCATTTAAGCTCTGTACATCTGTAGTGACTCTGGTCATTATCCTTCCCACTGGGTTTTTATCAAAATATGACATGGGAAATTTCTGTATATGTGAGAATATTTCCATTCTCATATCATACATTACCTTCTGCCCTATATATTCAGTATAATAGCCCTGGAAATACCTTATTATAAATTCAAATAATATGGCCAGTCCATAGAGGGCCACTATATACACAAGCCCGTCAAGATTTCCGGGAGCAATATAATTATCAATGGCCAGCTTTATAAGATAGGGTCCTGCTACCTGCAGCCCCGCAGTCAGGAGCAGGAGGAAGATAGTCAGGGCAAGCAGATGCCTGTAGGGCTTGATAAATCTTAATAGCCTGGAAGCGGTCCTTGCATCTACCGGTCTTTCTGACAGTTCTTTTTCATAAAATCCTTCTGGCAATATAGCTCCTTAATTCTATGATTCTTCTTCAAGCTCCTCAGATAATTGCTGTCTGTGGTATAAGCTATTATATATACTGCACTTTTTCAGCAGTTCTCCATGGCAGCCCATTGAATCAATTTTCCCTTTATCAAGCACTATAATAAGGTCCGAATCTTTTATAGTGGATATCCTGTGAGATATGATAATAGTTGTGATATCCCTGGTTTCGGCTTTAAGGTCTGTAAGTATAAGCTCCTCTGTATTTGTGTCTACATTTGAGAATGAATCATCCAGTATCAGTATCTGCGGTTCTGCAAGAACCGCCCTTGCGATGGCAAGCCGCTGCTTCTGGCCGCCTGAGAGAGTCACGCCCCTTTCGCCGACAGGGGTAGCATACTTTTCAGGAAAGCCTGATATATCCTCATGAAGGTGGGAGATAGTAGAAGCTCCTATGACTTTTTCATCGATCTCTTCTTTGCTCAGGCCTCCGAGACTGTCTTCCGCTCCGAATAATATATTTTCCTTTATTGTCTTTGAAAACAAAAAAGGTATCTGGGTAACATAACCTATACTGCCTCTCAAGTGTTCCAGCGGATATTTTCTAATATCTATCCCATCAATATATATGGTGCCCTTTTGCGGGTCATCAAGCCTCGGAATAAGATTTGCCAGTGTTGACTTGCCTGATCCGGTGAAACCGACTATCCCGACCTGCATGCCTGCTTTGATATCAAAACTTATATTCTCAAGCATCGGGCCATCATCCGGCGAGGAAGGAATATCAACAAAATCCAGAAAATTTTCCTTGATAAGTTTTTTTGCATTGTTTCCGAGCTCATACCTGAAAGAGACATTTTTAAACCTGATATCTCCCCTGACGGGACCCGTGGCAGCACCTTTTGCGGGGCTCGTTATGCAGGCTTTATATTAAATATATTATTTATTCTTTTTATAGAGACCGATCCCCTCTGAATCAGGTTTATCACCTGCCCAAGAGCAAGAAGGGGCCAGGTTATGGAACCAACATATGCCGAGAACTGTACGAGTTGCCCCAGGGTCAGCGTACCGGCTACCACCTGTCTGCCACCTATCAGAAGTACCACCAGTATTCCTATGCCCCCAATAAATAGCATAGCGGGCCAGAATACGCTCCGGACCTTTGCAAGCGAGAGGTTTCTCTTTATATATTCCTGATTGAGCTCTGAAAAGATATTCCTTTCATTTTTTTCCTGTGTAAAGGATTTTATGACCTTGATCCCTGCTATGCTTTCATGGGTCCTGGCAAAAAGCGCCGCATACTGTTCCTGGGACTTTTTAAATCTTGTATAGAGCATGGCACTTAATTTGGCCACTACAAATGGAAGTATCGGGATAGCTATCATCGAGTAAAGGGATAGCTTTACATTTATAAGAAACATTATTAGAAAAGTGGTTGTAAACACAAAGATAGTATTAAAAAGATGCATGAGGCCGGGACCCAGAAAGTGCCTCACAGCTTCCAGGTCATTTGTCATAATAGCCATTATGCTGCCTGTCTTAGTATTTATAAAAAAAGAAGGGTCAAGCTTTTGAAGATGGGCAAAGAAGTCTGTCCTTATGCTGTATTCGATCTTTCTCGAGATACCTATAAATATCTTTCTCATATAAAACCTGAATACTCCCTGAAGGGCGGCTATTCCTACAAGAAGTCCGGCATATTTTAAGAGATCTGCGGTATCGGGAAAGTTTTTAATACTGTCAATAGCCTGCTTTAATATCCAGGGAATAAGAAGTGCCAGAATGTCTGTAAGAAGTATGTATGCCACACTTCCACCCAAAGGGAGCCTGTGCCTTCTCATGTATTTTAATAATGTCTTTAACTCTTTTATTTCTATCTCCCCGGAGTCAGTCTATTTATATATTATATCAGCAACGGGCATTAAGAATAGAAGTATAATCATTTTATTTTTAAAGTAGATCCAAAATATGTGTTAAAAATATGCTTTAAAACCAAATTTTAATAAGTCAAGAGCATAAACATGTATGAAGAAATGACGATTAATTGAAGTGGTTCTCTATCGATATTAAAGCAATCGAGGTAACATTTCCAACCCACCATACTTTAAATTGAAAATATCAATCTCTGGCTAAAAATTAGTTGGCACGGCCTATCCGTATTTTTTTTGATGCAATTCACCGGCCCTGCGTATCCACTCATCACGAACGATGCGGTCTTTAAAAGAACCGAGTTTTGCTGACAGGCTTGCGATGTCAGATGCCGAAAATTCGGATATTTGTTTAAATGTTGTTATATTATTCTCGTGCAGCATTTTTTCGAGTACCGCGCCGACACCAAATATTTCTTTCAGATTATCAGGTCCAGCTGGCGCAGCTTTTGGTTTGACCGCTACGGCCGGTGCGGAAGCGGCCAATAAGCACAAGATAATTTGTCCAATAAGATAACCCATTATTCTACCTCCGTAATTTTAAATTCAACTCTTCGATTATTTTGACATCCTTCAGCAGTACTATTATCGGCGATCGGCTCACTACTGCCAAACCCTTTGGCGGATAAACGATCGGCGGCAATACTGCGATTAACTAATTGCGACAAAACTGCTTCAGCGCGTTCCTGACTTAGATCTATATTATGTATTTCGGATCCCTGATTGTCAGTATGACCGCCAATAGTAATTTGAACTTCAGGATATTCTCCCAATAATTCAGCCAGATGATCGATAATCGGTAAACTCGTCTGTTCGATAGTTGCTGTATTAGTCTGGAATTTGATATTATTTGCACCAATGAAATCATCCAATTTATTCTGTAAGACGGTTGCCTCTTCAGCCTGAGATTCCGGTGCCGTCACTTCTAATAAATTGTGGACAACTCTCACACCCCGCTCACTTTCAATAGCGTGTTCGATTTTCATTTTTATATCTTCTGAAGGCACTATACCTTCTATCGTTGCATCACGTCCGCTAAAACTTAATAATTTGTCTTGAATTTCAAAGCCGGCAACTGCTTTCTGTGAGCGCGATAAAATATCATTAGCTAAACCCTTGCCCCCATATCCCAAGTCCAATTTTTCACTTTCCTTGTTTTTTATTAGAGGATTAATTAATTTTCTTATAAATACTGCAAATGGAAAAAGTAAGAACATAAAATATGATGAGAATAATACTTTTAGGCCAAAGTTCTGAACTTCATTTATTAATTGCTTTAGACAGCGCTCCCATTGTATAAACCGGTTTATATTAACATTTAAATAAACTCGATCCTGATATCCGGAGACGGGTCATTTACTATCTCAATGGAAATATTCTCAAGTTCTGGAGGCAGGCAAACCCTGGTTATGCCCGGCTGTTTTTCTGATTGAATAGAGATCCTTTGCGAATCATCAACGATTTCATATTCTGAGCGGCCGTTTTCATCAGGGTATATCATCAGTGTCAGATCTTCCCGCTTAATCTCTTCTGTATTCCGGACCTCTTTTCCAAGTGGAAGGATCGAGCCGCCGCGGATATAAAAAGGTATCCTCCGGATATCACAGGTCTCCCTGATCCATGTTGGGCCGGAGTATTTCTTTCCTGTCTGAAAATCATACCAGATTCCTGCAGGTATATAGATATCTCTTGTCCCGCTCCTCGAAAGGATGGGAGCCACCAGGATATTCCGTCCACACATAAATTGATCCTCAATATTATAGACTGTCCTGTCATTTTGAAAATCCAATACCAGGGCCCGGAGAAGAGGAAGGCCTGCCGGCGCAGCAATATGTGATTCGGAATAGATGTATGGAATCAGTCTGTAGCGCAGATTCAGTAATCGGCGTACTATATCCTGAGTCTCTTTATGAAAGTTCCATGGCTCCCTGTATCGGGGAGGAGCGCCGTGAAACCTGATATGTGATTGAAAAATGGAAATCTGGGTCCATCTAATGTAAAGAGCATCGTCAGGGATACCTACAAAACCGCCGGTATCCTGGCTCCAGAAAGTGAACCCGGACAGTCCAAGGCTCAAGCCCCCGCGAAGAGAACATAAAAGGTTTTCATAATTGGCCGAGTTATCGCCTGACCAGTGAACAGGGTACCGCTGAGAGCCCGCATAGGCGCTTCTGGCCCATATGACACCCTCTCCGGTAGTTTCTTTTGTTATATCATAGACAGCTTTGTTATAGAGCAGGGGATATAGATTGTGCATCTGTCTTCCGTCATATTCTTTAAATCTCATTGCAGGCTCGATCCCCTCGCCGAAATCAGCTTTAATGGCAGATGCGCCAAGATCCAGCAGGCGCTTAATTAATTTCTGGTACCAGAGAACAGCATCAGGCTTCGAAAAATCAATAGGATGGGCAGGAAACCTGAGAATAAAATTGAATGGTGCATTATTCCTTGCAAGAACTTTTTTCTTTTTGGCTTCCTTATAGAGCTTTGTCTCATCCATTACATAAGGAGCCTGCCAGAGAGATAATCTGAAGCCCATCTCCCTCGCCTTCCTGAACATGCCCTCAGGATCGGGAAACCTTTCTCTGTCAAATTCCCAGTCGCACTGCCAGTCCTTTTCAAACCATCCCGTATCTATATGAATAACATCGCACGGGATTTTCATTTTGCGCAGTTTTCCAGCTGTTTCAAGGACCTCTTTCTGGGAAAAATATGAAATCCTGGACATCCATGTCCCAAAGGACCATTTCGGAGGGACGGATGCTTTGCCTGTAAGCTCTGTGTAGTTAAATAGAATTTTCTTAAAAGTGGGTCCGTAGAAAAAGAAATAATCCATAAGATCGCCTTCTACGGCTACCTGAGTTTTACAATATTCACGGCTCCCTACCCAGAATGTAATGGGCCTGCTCTCGTTAAAATAAACGCCGTATCCCCGGGTGCTCATAAAAAAGGGGATATTTTTATAAGTCCTTCCCGATGTATTTCCCATCCCCTCAAAATGCCAGAAACCAAAAGTCTTGCCTGTCTTGTTCAGGGATCCGAATCCTTCTCCTAATCCGTAGACCCCTTCCCCCGGATAAAGCACAAAGGACTCAACACTGTAGGTCTCAGGGCTCTTTTTGTCTTTTGCAAAACCGAGTGGCAGGGAATCCATTGTTGTAGGGAATTCGTTTTTAGTTTTCCCTCCTGTTTCCGTTATGAGATTTCTTGCCTTATCATATACCTTTATACAAAAATTCTTTTTGTAAATCTCCAGAGTAATCTTTTCAGTGGTTAATGTATAATGGTCATCCAACTCATTGAATTCAACTTTCAACTGGCCATCCCGGATATCATTGGCAATCATGGGAGTTCTATTTTCCGGCATTATCTTTTCCCCGGTCAAGCGCAGACGGTAAGAATCAGCTTTTAAAATATCAATCTGCAGCAGGAGATTGTCGAAAGGTGTTTTAGGGGTGATCTTATAATTATGTGCGAATGCAAAGTCAAGGTCCCTAATTTTATATACATCAAATCCCCTGGCATTAAAGATGAAAGAGTTTGATTTTTGTTCCCTGAACTCAACCTGCAGGACGCAGGAGGCTTTTTTCCTATTTATTTTTCGCAGTATGGTAAACAGTGAGAAAAAAGCGCTGCCGTCTACATCAAGAGGGTGATCAGTGAGTCCAAAATAGACATTGGGATTGTTTTCCCCCAATCTTCTTTTTAAAGAAGGATAGCGTATCCGTCCCTTGATAAGATACCACAGAGGTTTGAGATTATTGAGGACCGTTTTTTTATCCATATTAAAAATCCTCCACTTTCTTTATCTCCGCCTCCGGGTAGATCCAGCCTGCCTTCGGAGGCATTGAATTGTAGACCCGGTTTATATTGACAGTGCCCAGTTTTATCCCCCTATGCCTGTTAAATCCTGAAAATTTACCTCTTACAAGAACATCTTCCATGTCGAGAGTAAGTCCAAATATTGCTATGTCGCTATCCTCTTTCAGGCTGATTAATTCGTCCCTGTATGCTCCCGGGTTAAATACTATTCTTGTACTGTCGGAAGCCTGGCATTGAAGCAAAGGTATTATCATAGGATAACTATCTGTTCCTATGAAAGATAGAAATTTCAATGAATTTAGTCTGTTAAAAAGAGATTCTGTCCAGAAATTCATGACCCTTTTGTCATGTTTTAATGATGCTCCCTTTTTAGATATCTTTGTTAATATAGAAGAAAGTATAATCTTTGAGAGGGGAAGCGGACTTTTTACTGTTGTCTCAACAAGATCCATGTAGTGGATTGTATGTATTCCCATATATGAATTATATCTCCACATGGGGAGTTTGTTAAATTTCTCGTAATCTTCCCCTTCTTTGAGGCAGCACTGCCATCTGGCCTTTCCCCTCCAGAGCTGTCTGTCCATTGTCATAATTAAAAATCCTGTCTTCGGATTGCTCTTTACATTTATTTTGCTCTGCCCCTGTGAAAATTGTCCCCACATCAATATGCCGTCACCCTTTGCCAGAATTGTGCTGATAAGAGTTATGTGGGGCATCCCCTCATTGCTAACAGTCGCAATCAGCCCAATTTTATTTTCGGGTTTGAATGCTTCAATATCTTCTTTGCTGAATTTTCTCTTGATATCCATCTTGTTATTCCCGGTTATTTGCAATTGCCGTAATTTTACAATAATCAACCATCCCGGGGCCGTTGCTGCCAGGGGGCGGTTTTCTTTGCTCAGTTTTAACGGGACCGGTCCAGATAATTTTTTGCGGCCTGTTGGATGATTTCATTGCTGCAGCAAGGAGTTTATTCATTGTTTCACCCCCGAGAAGGTCATATTTTTTAAAATTCCATCTAAGGCCAAGGCGCTCATACTTATTGTTACAAAGATTATTGAAGGAACATAGCTCCCATCTGTCAAACTTGATAGAGTTATCAGATAGATATTTCCCAATGCCGGAGATGTTCTCGCTTGTGGCTGTTGCATCCGGAATAATGGGTGTTCTGATCCATAGAATCTCCGGATAGATGTGATCTTTAATGTATTTATTAATAAATTTAAGGTTATTTAGAATAAGCTCATTCGTATTCCCGGTGAATTTTTTATGTTTTTCCGGATCTATCTCCTTAAGGTCGAAAAGAATGATATCAGTAAAGGGAAGTATTTTTTTTAATGAATCTTCTGAATACATTCCGCATGTATCAAAGGCTGTATTAACACCTTCAGCTTTTAATCTTTTTAATAATGATGATACAAAATCTGCCTGCATGCCGGGTTCTCCGCCGGATATTGTTATGCCTCCGGAAGATTTTTCAAAGTAAGCCCTATCTTTAAGTATCTCCTTTATGAGTTTGTCCTCTGTCCATTTCGAACCAATAATTTCAATAGCGCCGGACGGACATTCATCAGAGCAGGCTCCGCAGACATTACATTTTTCATGGTCCGCAAATATCTCTTTATTTTTAAAAAGAAGTGCATTTTCCGGACAAATATCAACACAAATCCCGCATTGAATACAATTTGTATTAATCCATTGGATCCGCGGTTTAAATGATATGCTCTCAGGATTATGGCACCAGGTGCATTTCAGGCTGCATCCTTTCATAAATACTGTAGTTCTAATGCCCGGCCCATCTTCAGTCGACATTCTTTGAATTTCAAGAACCATACCTTTCGGTTTTTCTAAACTGGAAGTCATTTTCTGTTTTTCCCTTTAAAACCTTTCATGATTTGAACGGGCAATTATCTCATCCTGCAGCTCTCTTCCGATAGTTGTGAAATATGCATTGTATCCGGTTACCCTGACCAGGAGATGCCTGTAATTCTGAGGATGCTTTTGCGCATCCTTTAACATCTCGGAGTCGAGTATATTTATCTGAAGCGCTGTCCCTCCATTTTCTGCATATCCTCTAAGAAAAGCTTTAAATTTATCTTTGTGTTCATTATCTTTCATTAATGATGGGCTGAATGTTATTGTATGGCTTGCTCCATTAGGCAGTGAGTTATTATATTCCATCCAGTCACCCTTTTTAGATTTGCCTCCCATAACTTTTCCAACCGAGTTGCTGTTTGATGTCGGACCGTTTATATCAGCTCCGTTAACAGGGCATATTGCATTTGACAGGAATTGTCCCTTCCCCCTTCCATCAGCGCTTGCCGGGAGTATAAATCCTTCGCCAACCCAGTAGTTCCAGCTGAGCATGCCCGGCCTGAACTGTCTGCCGGTTGACTTTGTTTTGTATTTCCACGTTTCTTCCGTCCAGAGATCCATGACAAATTTACCCATTCCGTCTGCTTCATCATTGTCCCTGCCGTATTTTGGGACCCTGTTTTTTGCTCTTGCCTGAAGCACCTCATAACCCTCCCAATTTGCCTTCAGAGCCTTTATAAGCTCTTTCATTGTGCAGAACTTTTCATCAAATACCAGATATTTTATTGAAAGAAGGGAATCTACTGTGCTTGCATATGTTACAGCTTCGATTGTTGAAAAACTAATCTCCGCTCCCCCCTCTGTTATGTCGAGACCCTTCTCGGCACAGCCTTTAACAAGACAAGAAAGGTATGGTGTGGGGCTAAATTCAGCTCTAATAGATTCTGACACCTCATAGAGATCAGTAATCCTTTTTACGATATATTTCGTCTGAGTTATATATGCTTTTTTAAAAGCATTCCATGTTTTGAAGTTTTCAGGATTGCCTGTTCTGGGTCCATCCTGTCTTATTTTCTCTTTTTTACCTGTAATCGGATCAATAAAAACATTCATGTCCCTGCCGCCGGTTAGGGCCAGTTCCACTGCTTTCAAAAGATTGAGATTATTATCCACTGTCCCGGACCTGTCATTGCCGCACATTGTGTTTTCAAGACACCCTACAGAAGCATAGTTATGAACATTTTCCATATTGATCAGATTTGATAGTTTCCCATTTTTTGATTCCTTCATCATCCCTGCCATAGATCTTTCATCAAAGTTTAGCAAAAACGGCGCTCCCTGGCTTGAAGATATCATGCTTATGATTACATCGAAGAGTTTGTCCGGTGTATTTCTATGGAGTCTTATATTAGGTTTCGGTTCGAGAATAGGCGACATCTCATCAATAACTTCAAGAATGGCATAGGTTAGCTCATTAGTAAGATCCTGACCGTTCTTACCAAGGCCGGATAGGGTTATCAGCTGTCCATAACCCGCAGTTATCCCCTGATTTCCTCCGACTCTAATAAGTGCGTCATATGCTGTATTTGCATGCAGCCAAAAGCTTTTCAGGATCTCTTTTCCAAATTTCCTGTCCATGCCATTGTCAATTGATTTTTTCCAGAATGGATAGAGATATTGATCAAATCTTCCAAAAGATATGCCGGGTCCAGGATAGTTTTCATCGCTCATCACAAGCATATGGCTTATCCAAAGCGACTGGACCGCTTCCCAGAAAGTAGCTGGAGGCTCCCATGGAACTCTTCCAAGATTGGCTGCCATCTGAAGCAATTCTTTTTTCCGAACATTATCTTTTTCTGATTTAGCTATACTTTTGCATAATAGAGAATATTTTTCTGCAAGTTCTTTCGGCATCTTTGCAGCCGCCATCATTGCTCTGAGCCGCGCACCTTTCTTTCCTTTTTTTTCAGTATCGGGCAACTTGCTGTAAAATGATCCCAGATCCTGAAAAACACCTTTCCACCCTTTATCAAGAATTTTATCATATCCAGGAATAAGATGACCCGATGTTGCCCCGGAATTACCATAGCCGTGGTCATGGAACCATTTCATCCGGGCCCTTGATCCTGTTTTCCCATAAATAAGGCTATCTCTCTTCCCGGCTTCACTTTTGTTCCAGCAGTTTGATGTCATTAAATTAAATCTGCTCCCGGCAAGAAGATCTCCGGGAAGGATCTCCTGCGGCAGGTAGTTTGTGACAACCTCTTTTAAAAACCATGCTTTTCTTTCAGGAAGACTCCAGCTCCAAAACTCTTTGTGTATCTCAACTTTTTTAGATGCCTGCTTAATAGAGGATCTGAATGTTTGTAAAAATGGATATGTTTCCGGAACAATGTAGTAGGTGAGTTCATCATACTGAATATCCCAGTCTGTTCCTGTCGTCCAGGAGGTATATTCATTATTCCAGGCTCTTTTAGTTCCGGAAAAGTAATAATCACGCAACCATTTTATTCGAGCACTTAACCCGGCGGGTTCTTTGATCTGAAATTCAGGAGATTGCATTACCACTTCATACCTCACTGTTTAAATCGGATTCTAAACGACCAATACCATGTTCCGGCAGTGCAGCCATAATCTTTCTGGAATTTCTAATATTTTTACTTTTTATTGACTGGTAAATATCTCCATGGAAGGAAAAACAGTTTCACAGATACCTGCTTTAGTCTATTTGGTTCCTATATATTAGTCAAGGCGAACTCGTTTAGATTTATTTATGATGCAGCAGGGCCGGGGCGTCGGTGTTTGGTAAAAACATTTTTCACTTAAAGTGAAAAATTCATTTTACATCTGCATTAAAATCCTTTATAATAGCGTTGACATTTGAAATGGTTTTATATAAAATTTTACCATTGATAATAGGTGGTGAACATTATTGTTTGATAAAAAAGATAAGAGTTATCCGATCGAACTTGTTGCGGACTTCTTAGGGGTGAACAGCAGGACGCTTTACTATTATGAGAAGTTCAGCCTGGTGGTCCCTTTGAGAAGGGGGCGGAAAAGATATTACTCAAGACAGGATATAAGATGGCTGGAATATGTAAGGGAGCTTATGTATGACCAGGGAATGAATCTGAGATCCATAATAGTTTTGATCAGAAGAAGAGATAATGTGATACTGGATAAATGCCCGGATGAGATCGTGGATTGTTTTAAGAATTACCTTGTAAAATTGAAAGATCTGCAGGGTTAGGACAGTAATGACCGTACAGAAATATAAAAGAGAAAGATTAATAAAGAAAGGATAGATCAGAATGGGAAAAGCAGTAGGAATAGACCTTGGAACAACAAATTCAGCGATTGCTGTTATGGAAGGCGGAAAGCCGACCGTAATTACAAATAGCGAGGGAGGAAGAACGACTCCTTCCGTAGTCAGTCTTACAAAAAAAGGGGAAAGGCTGGTGGGGCAGCTTGCCAAAAGGCAGGCGGCGCTCAATCCGGAGAATACAGTATATTCTATAAAGAGATTCATCGGAAGAAAATATAGCGAAGTCGAAAGCGAACGAAAAATAGTATCATACGAGGTCCTTAAAGGGAGAAATGACCTTGCTGAAGTAAAGATAGGTGGAAAGATCCAGACTCCCGAAGAGATATCAGCTATGATACTGCAGAAATTAAAAAAAGATGCTGAAAGTTATCTTGGCACAGATGTCACAGATGCTGTTATAACAGTACCTGCATATTTTAATGATGCCCAGAGGCAGGCTACAAAGAATGCCGGAAAGATAGCAGGGCTCAATGTGCTCAGGATAATAAATGAACCGACAGCTGCATCTCTGGCTTATGGCCTTGATAAGAAAAGTGATGAGAAGATCCTTGTATTTGACCTTGGCGGAGGGACCTTTGATGTATCAGTGCTTGAAGTAGGAGAGGGAGTTTTCGAGGTAAAATCAAGCCACGGGGATATGCACCTTGGAGGAGACGATTATGATAACAGGATAATGAATCATCTCGCAGATGAGTTCAAAAAAGAGCAGGGAATAGATCTGCGTCAGGACAAACAGGCTCTCCAGAGACTCATTGAAGCATCTGAAAAGGCAAAGGTCGAACTTTCATCAGTGACCGAGACCAATATTAGCCTTCCATTTATAACAGCGGATACGAATGGCCCGAAGCATCTTGAAATGAAGATCTCAAGAGCTAAATTTGAGCAGCTTACAGCAGATCTTACCGACAGATGCAAGGTCCCGCTGGAAAAGGCACTAAAAGACTCGGGCCTTAAGGCTGAAGAAATAGACGAAGTAATACTGGTCGGAGGATCTACAAGGATGCCTGTGATCCAGGAACTTGTAAAAAGCTTTATTGGAAAGGACCCCCATAAGGGAGTAAATCCTGATGAAGTCGTAGCAGTAGGTGCGGCAATACAATCCGGCGTCTTAAAGGGCGATGTAAAGGATGTTGTACTTCTGGATGTAACACCATTGTCTCTTGGTATTGAGACTCTGGGCAGTGTGATGACAAGGCTCATTGAGAGAAATACTACAATACCTACAAAGAAGAGCGAGATATTTACGACTGCAGCAGACAGCCAGACCAGTGTTGACATACATGCACTTCAGGGTGAGAGGGATATGGCCAGCAATAATAAGACGATCGGAAGATTCAGGCTGGATGGAATACCTCCCGCACCAAGAGGCATACCGCAGATAGAAGTCACTTTTGATATTGATGCCAATGGTATTGTAAATATCTCAGCAAAGGATACAGCGACAGGCAAGGAACAGAAGATAACTATCACGGCCACCTCGCATCTTACTGATGATGAAATAGAGAGGATGGTAAACGAAGCCAAGGACCATGCTGATGAGGATAAGAAGCAGAGAGAATCTATTGATGCCAAAAATACAGCTGACGGACTGGTTTATTCCACAGAGAAACTGCTCAAAGATATGGGAGAAAAGGTTCCGGCAGATATGAAGACAAAAATAGAGGATCAGGTCAAAGTGCTTAAAAAAGCACTCGAAACAGATGATGCGGAACAGATCAAGAAAGAGACAGAAGCGCTTCAGAATCTTCAGAACGAACTATCGCAGAAGCTCTATGCCCAGTCCGGAGCTGAAGCCGGAGGACAACCCGGAGGGGACCAGGGCACAGGACCGGGAGCAGGCGCAGAAGGACAGCAGCAGCCCGGAGACCAGCAGCAGGGTGGCAATGGCGATGACGATGTGATAGATGCCGAATTCGAAGCTAAAGATGATAAATAATGATTTAAGAGAAATAAAAAAATGAAGAAATGTACTGCCCATAGCTTTGTATAAGCTGTGGGCAGTACATCTTTAAGGACAGATTGGTGAAAAATAAATGGTAGATTATAGGGATTATTACCAGATTCTGGGAGTAGATAAAAAAGCTACTGCTGATGAAATAAAAAAAGCATACAGAAAGCTTGCCAGAAAGTATCACCCGGATGCAAATGCCAATAACCCAAAAGCCGAAGAGAAATTCAAGGAGATAGGAGAAGCCTATGAGGTCCTAAAAGATCCTCAGAAGAGACAGAGATATGATCAGCTGGGGTCTAACTGGAAACAGTATGCCAATGCGGGCCGGCCGGGAGGGGGCCAGTCCTATAGCAGTTATGATTTCGGAGGCAGGGGCTTTAATTTTGAAAATATGGGCGGAGGCTTTTCGGACTTTTTTGAGATGTTTTTCGGATCTGGGTCGGGCCAGCGCTCTTCAAATTCTAATTTTGGACAGAATTTTGGAAGAGGCGGGGCAAGAGCGCAGAAAGGACAGGATCTGCGGTCCTCTCTGGAGATATCCTTAAGAGAGGCCCATAGCGGCACCAGAAGGTCCATAAAGCTTCAGAAAGAGGGAAGGGCCAGAACAGTAGATGTGAAGATCCCTGCAGGAATAAAGAATGGAGGGAAGATACGCCTTTCCGGCGAGGGCAGCCCGGGTCCGGGCGGAGGTCCCGGAGGAGATCTTTACCTGACTATAAATATAGCGAGCCATGGTCTTTTTGAAAGAAAAGGCGATGATCTGTATATAGAGGTGCCGGTGACTATTAAGGAGGCCTATTTGGGAGGAAAAATAGATGTCCCCACCTTTAATGGCAGAGTGGATGTAAAGCTTCCCGCAAAAACCCAGTCCGGGAGGACATTAAGGCTCAAGGGAAAGGGTATGCCCGGCTTAAAGGGAAAGGGTTCTGGAGATCTGTATGTGAAGACAAAGATAGTATTTCCGGAAAAACTGGATCGAAAAAAACGAAAACAATTTGAAGAATTTCTAAAGGATTATGATGAGAATCCAAGGGAAAATATAATAGCATAATATTGTTTTAGAAAAACTCTAAAAATGGACCGGTCTGCATAATATAGCGGGCCGGTAAAAAGAAAATAATAATCCGGTTTAAATAAAAAATAAGGGGATCGATATAAATGCAATTTGATAAATTCACTATAAAATCCCAGGAGGCTATATCAAGGGCGCAGGCAATAGCTTCGGAAAACGGGCATCAGAGCATAGAAGACATACATATGATCTCGGCGATGCTTGAGCAAAAAGAAGGGATAATAATGCCTGTGCTCCAAAAACTGGAAGTCAATATAGAAGAGTTCAGGTCAAGAATAGACGAGCTCATAAAAAATGCCCCGAAAGTATCGGGGGCAGCAGCACAGATCTATATGGGAAGCGGGCTGAATAATATATTGAATGATGCCTTAAAAGAAGCCCGTCAGCTAAAAGACGAATATGTCTCTACAGAACACATCCTTATAGCTATGGCACAGAACCCCGGCAAAGCTGGAGAGATCCTCAAGCAATACGGAGTCACCAGAGACAGGATATATCAGATCCTTATAGAAATAAGAGGAAATCAGAGGATCACCGACCAGAACCCCGAGGATAAATATCAGGCTCTCGAGAAATTTGGCAAGGATCTGACAGAACTTGCCGGGAAGGGCAAGCTTGACCCGGTGATCGGCAGGGATGAAGAGATAAGGCGCGTAATACAGGTCCTTTCCAGGAGAACAAAGAATAATCCAGTGCTCATCGGAGAGCCCGGAGTGGGGAAGACCGCGATTGTAGAAGGTCTGGCAAACCGCATTGTATCGGGTGATGTTCCCGAGGGGCTCAAGGATAAAAAAGTAGTCGCCCTGGATATGGGAGCCCTCATAGCCGGAGCGAAATTCAGAGGTGAATTTGAAGACAGATTAAAGGCCGTGCTTAAGGAGGTATCAAAGTCAGAAGGAGAAATAATATTATTTCTTGATGAGCTTCATACAATAGTAGGCACAGGTGCAGCCGAAGGAGCTATGGATGCCTCAAATATGCTAAAACCCATGCTGGCAAGGGGAGAACTCCATGCAATAGGCGCCACTACGCTGGATGAATACCGGAAATATATTGAAAAAGATGCTGCACTTGAAAGAAGATTTCAGCCGGTGCAGGTCAACGAGCCTTCAGTGGAGGATACCATATCCATACTCAGGGGGCTCAGGGAAAAATACGAGGTCCATCATGGAGTAAGGATCCAGGATGCAGCGCTTGTTTCGGCTGCAATCCTATCGGACAGATATATAGCAGACAGGTTCCTTCCGGATAAAGCCATAGATCTGATGGATGAGGCTGCTTCAAAACTCAGGATCGAGATAGACAGCATGCCGTCAGAGATCGACGAAGTGGAAAGGAAGATAAAACAGGCAGAGATAGAAATACAGGCACTGAAGAAAGAAAAAGATAAAGTTTCCAAAGAAAGACTTGAGAAGATAAAAAAACAACTGGCCGGCTTTAAAGAGAAAAGCAGTTCGATGAAGATCCACTGGCAGCAGGAAAAGGATATAATTGCCCGCATAAGAAGCCTGAAGGAGGAAATGGAGAGAACAAGGACCGATACTGAACAGGCTGAAAGAGATGGTGACCTGGCAAAAGCGGCAGAATTAAAATATGGGAAGATGCTGGAGCTGTCAAAAAAGCTTGAAGAGGAGAATACAAAGCTTGGAGAGCTCCAGAAAGAAAAAAAGATGCTCAAAGAAGAAGTAGACGACGAAGATATAGCGGAAACTGTATCAAAATGGACAGGCATCCCCGTTACAAGGCTCATGGAAGCAGAAATTGAAAAACTGATTCATATGGAAGAAAGGCTGGGAGAAAGGGTCATAGGACAGGACGAGGCAATAACTGTGATATCCAATGCCATAAGAAGGGCAAGAGCGGGACTCCAGGACCCAAACAGGCCCATAGGTTCCTTTATATTCCTGGGACCAACCGGTGTGGGGAAAACCGAGCTTTCAAAAGCTCTTGCAGAATTTCTTTTTGATGATGAAAGGGCCATGATCAGGATAGATATGTCAGAATATATGGAGAAACATACAGTCTCCAGACTCATAGGGGCGCCCCCGGGCTATGTTGGATATGAAGAAGGGGGTTATCTTACAGAGGCTGTTAGAAGACGGCCCTACAGTGTTCTGCTTCTTGATGAAATAGAGAAAGCCCATGGCGATGTTTTTAATATACTGCTCCAGATAATGGATGACGGCCGGCTCACCGACGGGCATGGACGCACTGTAGACTTTAAAAATACAGTAATAATAATGACTTCAAATATTGGAAGCCAGTGGATAACGGACCTTGGAGAGAAGGACGAAGAAGAGATGAAGAAGAGGATAGATGAAGCCATGAAAAATAACTTTAAGCCGGAATTTTTAAACAGGGCCGATGATATAATAATCTTTCACAGGCTCGGCATAGAAGAGATTGAAAAAATCGTAGATATACAGATAAATGAACTGAGCAGGATACTTTCATCCAGAAAGCTTTCTATTGAAGTTTCTGACAGAGCAAGAAAACTGCTTGCCAGAGAAGGCTTTGACCCGGTTTATGGAGCAAGGCCGCTCAGGAGGGTGATCCAGAACGAGATCCAGAATGTGCTTGCGATGAAGCTTTTAAATGGAGAAATAGAAGAAGGAAATATGGTACATATAGATGTCGCGGGACCGGATGGCAGGGTACTGGATTTCAGGGTCAAAAAAAATCTAAAATAACATATTGTATTTTTAGATTTTAAGAGTAGAATATCTCTCTATTGCATATTTTTTTATACAAAGGAGATACTGGAAATGAATAATATAATATGGCCGATCGCAATATTTTTTGCTATCGCAATAACTGGTAGCATAGGGACGCTGAGATTTATACTGATGGTCAGAGGCAGAAGATTCCTTTCCGTAATAATCGTTTTTTTCGAAGCCTGCATAGGAATAGCTGTTATCTCAAAGGTTATTCAGGATGTGTCAGGAATATATTCCATAATTGCTTATGGCGCCGGCGCCGCTGCGGGCCTTTTCGTAGGGATGCTTATATCTAACAGAATCTCACGCAATATTATGAGTACGAATATTATATCCAATAAAAAGCATAATGAAATAGAAGTCCTGCTGCGGGATGCCGGGTTTGGGGTAACCAGTTTCTACGGAAATGGCAAAGACGGAAATCTGAAGATATTAAATGTCATATGCGGCAGCTCAAAGCTTTCAGGATTAAGGAAAGAAGTATACAGAGAGGATTCAAAGGCTTTTATAGTGTCGCACCGCCTTGAGGGTATAAGCGGAGGATTTTTCTATAATATGAGGCCGGGCCGTTAGGAGTCTGTCCAACAGGTCCGGATCTAATTCTCAAACAGGCCCCCGGGCTTGTCGGGCAATGGATGCTGAAGCGGATCTACACTGTCATCATCCGGAGTAAATACTCCGCCAGCTTCTTCCTCAAGCTCTGAAAACGCTTTTATGAGCGCCCTGTTTATATCATCTATGGCGGCTCTATAGCTCTTTGTGTCTACAAGGTCTCTAAAATCATTCGCGATCTCCTCAGCTGTGGGATTTATAGGATCTCCGATAAATACATTTATCCTGCGGAATGTATTGGCGATTATTGAGATTATTCCCTCGGCAACATTGCTTCTTGCAAAGAAACTTTTAGAGCTTGCTCCCTTTCTTAAATTATGCATATATACCGGTATTATCGGCAGCCTGGTTTTGAAACTTAAATATGCGGCACCATTATGAAATGATTCAAGCTTTCCCTTTTTATTCAATTTCCCCTCAGGAAAAATACCGACAAGGACATTGTCTCTTTTAGCTATGGAGAAAAGCTCCCTAAAGGTAGCTGTATTTTTAATGGGCTTTTCTTGAAAGACGGGGAGACTATTGGTAAACCGCCTCATAAAAAAATTTGTAAATCTTGTTCCGAAGTTCCTTGCAGAGGCCATAAAATAAATCTTTTTATCTACCGCCCCAAGAAGGACTATAGGATCAGCGCCGGTAGTATGGTTGATAGCAAGGATAGCTGACCGGTCATCAGGGATGTTTTCAAGGCTAAAGACCCGAATACGGACAAATAATTTAAAGAAATTTATAAAAAGCACCCTGGGGATGCTGTAAAAGAATTCTAATATTTTTTCTTTTAATTTCAGCATTGTCTCTATATTATAATACAGAAACTTATAATACAGAAACTAAAATATCTATAATGAATGAACATGTGGATATTTTGCAAGTCTTCCCACCATTACATCTGCGATAAATCTCATTTGGTTTTTTTCAGGCATAAAAAGATAAAATTTTAATTAAAATATAAAGTAAAGCAGTTCTCGGACAGGCTCCTAGTTTAGCGATATTTTTAATACCCCGGTCTTTTTGCTTATTTTATCTATTATCTTTTCAGGGAGATCAAGTGTTCTGCTGTGAATATGAAAACTATATATCTTTTCACCGCTGCCGGGAGCAAGTTCATATTTCTTGCTTTTTACATCTGGATAAAGCTCCTTTAGAGCATTCTTGATCTCTTTAATATCCTCAAAATCTTCGCCTGTAGTTATTTTAACTATGTGAAGCGGCATATGGATGATGCGGGATTCCAGATATTTAAGAAAACTGAGTACTACTAATCCGATTATAGTTGCTGCTATTGCCAGATAATACAATTTCGTACCGAGTGCCAGTCCAATGGCGGCTGATATCCAGATGCTTGCTGCGGTGGTGACGCCTTTTACCAGGATCCCCTGCCGGAATATTACGCCTGCTCCGATAAAGCCGATGCCCGTGACTACGCCGGCTGCGATTCTGGATGTATCAAGAGTTGCCGATGAGGAGAAACCCAGATAAGAGACCAGTGTAAATACTGTTGCTCCAAGGCATACCAATGCATGTGTTCTGAGACCTGCGGGCCTTTCATGTCTTTCCCTCTGAAGACCTATCAATCCTCCGAATATAATAGCAAGGACAGAGGGGATCAGGACATCAAAGACAATGTCAATAAGATTGAAATCAAATTCTGTAAGGAATCTTTCAATAAATGTCATTCTGGCGCTCCAAATTAATTTTTATTTTTAGTTACATTATATATTTTAACACATCCACCGTCTGGTGCATCCTATCTATATTACAGGACAGTTTGAAAACAAATATATGTGGCAATCCTTCATGGTCCTGCTGCAGCCGCTTCTCAATATTTTCTATCCCCGGCCAAACAAGATCTATGAACAGATTGAATTTATTAATAAAAAATATATAATAACACCTTTAAAGCCGGTGGAGATGGAGAGGTCCCCAATGCTGGAAATAAAAGAATATTTGGAAAGGAAAAATGAAATTGTTTGAGAATACAGGGTTCAACAGGGATCATTATAGATCTTTCAAGGATCATAGTAATGAGTTAAAAGACGGAATAGGGGACCTTAAGGTCATATACACAGATCTTGACGGGACCTTTTTTAATGATCAGGGCTGCATAATAAAAGATGCAGAAGAAAAATATTATTTTGATGCTTTAAAGCTTCTTTCAAATATAAAGCAGAAGGGCTGGGAACTTGTGCTTGTATCAGGTAGAAATAAACACCAGCTCCGCTATAATGCCCAGATGATAGGAGTGGAAAACTATATTTCGGAACTGGGCTCAGAGCTGGTCTATGGTCTGGGGAAAGATGTGCATGTGACTTTTGATGATAATAAGGAGTGTTTCGACCTTACGTATAGAGGAAAGGACCTGATAAAGATAATAGATCTTTTAATGGAGGAATTTCCGGGAAAAATAGAGAGCCGGATGGAATGGAGCCGCTATCGTTCGTACAATGCTCTGTTTTTTGGTGAGATAGACCTCAGGAGGGCAAACGGCCTTCTTCAGAGAGAAGGTTATAAGGGACTCGTGCTGGTGGACAATGGTTTTTCGAAACTGATGGAACTTGACCTGGATGTAGATAGGCTTCATATATATAATCTGATGCCTGCGGGAGTTACAAAGGCAAATGGTGTGAGGCTGGATAAGAAATTAAGAAATTTAAAAAAAGAAAATTGTATCGCACTTGGCGACTCTCTTGAGGATCTTAAAATGGCAGGAGAGGTCAAATATTTTTTCCTTATGAGGAATGCCCTTGAACACAGGGAGGAACTTGAAGAAGAGCTGGTTAAATATGATAATGTATATATAACAGAAAAAATAATGAACCGGGGCTGGAATGAGGTTATAAGCAGCCTGTTGGGATGAGATACCTCAATGATATGAGAAATAATGGCCCCTCCCTCCCCCTTTGACCGATGGCAGACTCAATTTTGATTTATTTATTGACATAGCAAATCTACTATAGTAGACTTTACGACTGCTAATTTAATTGGTCAGCTAATGGCCGGATGGTAAGGTTATTAGGTTAATGGTTAGCATGGGCCGTTAGCTCAGTTGGTAGAGCACCGGACTTTTAATCCGGGTGTCGAAGGTTCGAATCCTTCACGGCTCACCAGATTTTGTAAGTATGTGGTAAGTACGGTGAAGATGATTTGGGCGAACATGCCATTGGTGCATGTTTGCAGGATTCGAAAAGACGGACTGAGCTGAAAGCGAGGGAGTCTGCGTCTCTGCAGCGAGCAAAGCGAGACGAAAGAATGAATCCTTCACGGTTCACCAGTTATGGGCCTGTTCGTCTAGTGGTTAGGACACAAGGTTTTCAACCTTGCAACAGGAGTTCGATTCTCCTACAGGCTACCAGAGAGGGCGCTTAGCTCAGTTGGGAGAGCACCTGCCTTACAAGCAGGGGGTCACAGGTTCAAGCCCTGTAGCGCCCACCATTTTTGACCGGTTTAGTTTTGCGGAGCTGTCGTCTAGTGGTTTAGGACACATGCCTGTCACGCATGAGATCGCGGGTTCGAATCCCGTCAGCTCCGCCAGAAATTAATTGTGTTTAGGCGGTATGATCGGAATGACTTGGGCAAAATATGGTGGATCCATGTTTTGCAGGATTCGAAAAGACGGACTGAGACGAAGTCGAGGGAGTCCGCGTCTCTGCAGCGAGCAAAGCGAGACGAAAGAACGAATCCCGTCAGCTCCGCCAGAAATTATTTGTGTTTAGGCCAGTAGGGCCGTATTTTCTTGAATGGCGAGATAGCTCAGTTGGTAGAGCAGTAGACTGAAAATCTATGTGTCCGCAGTTCAATTCTGCGTCTCGCCACCATTTCTCAGAGCTCTTTAGGGCTCTCTGGCTCCTGGCTCTTTGCCAACAACGTGGCATTCCTCCCAATAATATGAGTGGTTCAACTCTGAATTCAACAATTCTTAAATAAATTATCAATGGTATTAAACTGTCCGATTTTAAAGTATAAATAATCCACTAAATAAGTTATTGATGAATACCTTTATTGATCTAAAGATATTAACCGAAACTTGACTTCGCAAACAGAATTATAACCCCACAAATTGTTCTGTTAAAAATATTGCTCCAAACTGGCTTGTTTAGTACAATTAATATCAGGTTTTATAATAAAACAGATAAAGTTACATAAAATAGGCGGTAAAATATGAGTTCAATAACGCTCGAAAAAATTAATGAAAATATTATTGCCCTAAGACAGGAGCTTAGCATAATAAAGGAATATATCGAAGAAGAGGATATGGAACTTTCAGACACTGCTAAAAAGAAAATAGATGATTCAAGAAAAAGGCCGCTTTCGGAAATGAAGTCACAGGAAGAAATAGAGCAAAAATTTTTATGATACTCAAAATTATATGGGATCCGAAAGCAGAAAAACAACTCGATAAACTACCACGGGATATTTCCAAGAAGATTGTCAAGAAAGTTAAAGTAAATTAATCTAATCATGGAACAAAAACAATAATTTA
>CBEVGD010000002.1:0-41254 GCA_965549355.1 uncultured bacterium
GAATTCCCCATTATTGCAAAGTAAAATTCTCCGGTATTGGTATTTTACTCAAAACAATCAAGGAAATTATAAAATATGCAGGCAGGCAGTTTGACCCTGCACTGGTGAAACACTTTATAAAAATAGTTTCAAGTATTGGCAAAGTTAGACGAAGACATGCTTGAGGGAACATGAAGAAATATATGCAATGGATCCAAGAAATGAGAAATGGGCCTAATTTATTATAACTAATATTCTCAGCCCGTTCTCAGCACAGTGGTATAATATATAATTACTATGAGAATTTTAGTGGTAGAAGATGAACATAAGGTAGCAGGCTCTATAAAAAAAGGATTAGAGATAGAGTCCTATGCTGTAGATATAGCCTATGACGGAGAAGAAGGATATGATATGGCTATATGGCAGGATTATGACGCAATTATTCTGGATCTGCTCCTGCCCAAAATGGATGGAATAGAGGTCTGCAGGAAACTCCGGAATGAGAAAATACATACCCCTATACTGATGCTTACTGCCAGAGGACAGCTGGAAGAAAAGGTAGAGGGCCTGAATGCCGGAGCAGATGACTACCTGGTAAAACCATTTGCTTTTATGGAACTGCTGGCAAGGATTCGGGCCATAACGAGAAGGCCCAAAGAAAGCCTGGGATCCGTACTTAAGGCAGGAGATCTGACCCTTGATACTTCGACCTATGAAGTAAGGCGGGCCGGAAGGTGTATAAAGCTTACCAGAAAAGAATATGGCCTTCTTGAATACCTTCTAAGACATAAAGGAAAGATTTTAACCAAAAACCAGATCACAGGCGGTGTATGGGACTATGATGCCGACATACTCCCCAATACTGTAGAGGTATATATTGGATACTTAAGAAAAAAAATTGATAAGCCTTTCAGGGGCAGCCCTCCGCTTATAAATACGATACTGGGATTTGGCTACAGGATAGGAGAATAGAGAAAGATGTTTAAAAGGGCCAGGATTAAACTTAGTCTGTGGTATATGTTGATTATTATGGTAATTAATATTTTTTTTAGCGGCACCATTTATATGGCGGTATCTTTCGCTGTAGACAGGGGTTTTGAGGATATTTTAAATGAGATCAAGCTTGAGTTTACAGATGATGTTGAACCTCGTTTTCTAAAGAATAGAGGATTTCCCAGAGAAGATATAGATGATATAAAAAGTGATGTACTTCATAGATTGTTTTTTATAAACGGGTCTATTTTTATAATAGCTGCCCTGGCCAGCTATTTTCTGGCGGGAAGGACACTGAGGCCCATAGAAGAAATGCTGGAGGAACAAAAAAGATTTATTGCCGATGCCTCTCATGAATTTCGCACTCCGCTGACTGCCTTAAAAAGTTCTGCTGAAGTGGCCCTGATGGACAAAAAGCTGGATCTAAAAGAATCAAAAAATATAATTAAAAGCAGTCTCAATGATATAGACAGGCTTAAGCGTCTATCAGATAATCTGCTTAGTCTGGCGAGGTATCAAGAGAGTGGCCCGAATCTTTCCTTAGAAGAGCTGAATATAGCAGATATAATAAAAGAAGCCTCTAGCAATATCCTTTCCCTCGCAGAAGAAAAAAATATATCTATAAAGGTCAAAAAACAAAATATAGCCATTATGGGAGACAGGCAAAGGATAGTAGACCTGGTGGTAATTCTTTTAGATAATGCGATAAAATACACCCCTTCCGGCGGCAAGATCACCATTACAGCAAAGTCAAATAATGGCCGGGCCATGCTTGAAATAAAAGATTCCGGTATCGGCATTGAAGGCAAGGACCTCCCCCATATTTTTAATAGATTCTACAGGGCCGATAGGTCCCGCTCAAAGACCGGTGCTTCCGGATTCGGACTGGGACTGTCATTGGCTAAGAAAATAGCAGAGGACCATAAAGGTATGATCTCAGCATCAAGTGAGCCGGGGGCAGGCACGGTCTTTACAGTAGCACTTCCAAAAAAATAATCGTGAATACTCATTATTCTTCAGTCCGTTCTCAGATCTACAGGTTAAAATCATAATTATATTTAACAAAATGTAATTAGAAAAGTATGATCGGAAAGGAAGAAAAATGAGTAAAGCCAAAAAAATATCAACCCTGTCAGTACTCGCTATATTTATAGTCACACTGTCCCTGCTGACCCTTACATCATGCACCGGGAGCCCAGAAGCCGGGGAGGCAGAAACTTTTACAGTGGTTAGGGGTGACATAGAACAGACAGTGACATCAACCGGTTATGTGGATACTGTAGAAAAGAAAAACTATTCTCTTCAGGCCTCCGGGGAAGTTTTTCAGTCTCTTGAAGACAGTGCCTTTTTTAAAAAAGGCACTGTACTTATAGAAATAGACAATAGCAGGACAAAGATCCAAATCGAGCAGGCAGAAAAAAATCTGGAGACTGTCAAAAGCTCACTTGATCTTGCTAAGATAAACTATCAACAGGCGCTTGATGCAAATCATATAGCAGTACAGCTTGGTGAGACAAATACAGATCTTGCTGAACAGGCTGCACAAAATGCCTTCACTGCATTAGAAGATGCTAATGGATACCTGAAAGAAATTAAAGACTATGAATTTTCTACGGATCCCCAGATTGCTCAGGCCAAATCTCAGGCTAATGCATCGGAAGGAGCATATGAACAATCTGCTATAAGCCAATCCAGTACTTACTGGCAGAACTTAAGCAGCACCCAGAGTGCCAGGACCCAGATAAAGATAACTGCTGAAAATATAGAGCAGGTAGAGATCCAGGTTGAACTGTCTGAGAATAATCTTGAGCTTGCAAAGCTTGATGCAGACAATAATATAGTCCATGCTCCCTTTGATGGAATAGTGCTTTCCTCTACCTTCAGCGAGGGAGAATATGCAAGTCCGGGTATTACTGCAATTTCAGTTATTAGCAGTGACTATATTATAAAAACTCAGATAAGTGAAACCGATATTTCAAAGCTCAGTCCGGGTGATGAGGTCAAGATCACCCTTGATGCATATCCTGAAGAGACCTTTACGGGCAGCATAGTAGAGATCTCACCACTTTCCCAGAGTATCAGCAGCATAGTCTCATTTGAAGTTACCATAAAATCAGAAGAGGATAATAGTCCTGATCTGCTTTACGGAATATCAGCAAATCTTACTATAACTACCTCTAAAGTGGAAAATATTATCTATATCCCCATAGAATATGTTTATGAGGAAAGTGGGAAAGAATATGTTGACATCATGGGCGAGGATGAGGCGGCCCGAAAAAGGGAGATTGTCACAGGATTATACGGCAATGACCATATCGAAGTAATATCCGGGCTTAGCGAGGGAGATGTTCTGGTTATCTTGCAAGACTAAGTAAATTAAAAATATGTAAATTAAAAATTATTATAAGGGATAATGATCATGGAAAACAATTATATTATAAACATAGAAGATATTAAGAAAACTTACCGGCTTGAAACGGTAGAAGTAAAAGCACTGCGCGGTGCAAACCTTAAAATATCTGAAGGAGAATTTGTCTCCATAATGGGACCATCCGGTTCCGGCAAATCTACTCTTATGAATATTATAGGATGCCTTGATGTCCCGACTTCGGGCAGCTATATTCTGGATGGTATTGATGTAAGTAAAATAAGCGATAATCAGCTTGCGCCAGTGAGAAATAAGAAAATAGGCTTTGTATTCCAGACCTTTAACCTTCTCTCGCTGGCCAATGCGATCCACAATGTAGAGCTTCCGCTTATTTATTCTGAAAATGGCGGCAATAAAAGGAGAAAGATATTTGATGCCCTGCAGGCCGTGGGACTAAAGGGTAGAGAAAAACATAAGCCCAGTGAATTATCAGGCGGAGAGAAACAGAGAGTGGCAATAGCGAGAGCACTTGTCAACGAACCTTCCATAATTCTGGCAGATGAGCCTACGGGAAATCTGGACTCTGTAACCGGGGAGGAGATAATGGCTATCTTTCAGAAGCTGAATAGAGAAGGGAAAACAATACTGCTTGTGACCCATGAGCTGGAAATAGCAAAACATACAAATAGGATCATTTATTTAAGAGATGGCACTATCTCTCACCAGGAAAAGATAAAAGCTCCTATAGATGCAGAGGAGAAGCTTGAGCAGATGCCAAGATTAGAAGATAAAATAAATTCAAGGATAGAGGAAGGGTAAGAAATTATGAGAGGACTATTTGAAAATGTAAAAATTGCTTTTAAGTCATTATATATAAATAAGTCAAGATCCATTTTAACAATGCTTGGAATAATTATTGGAGTGGGAGCCGTAGTCGCCGTACTGGCTATTGGTGACGGAGCAGAACAATCGGTTCTGCAGAGCGTTCAGGAGATGGGTTCTAATCTGATCACCATAACACCCGGAGGAGAGAAGGATGAAGAGGGACCGCCGATGATGCGTGATAAAGAGGAGAGACTGCTTGCTGAAGGGGAACTTAAGATGGAGGATGTAAAAGCTATAGAAGGGGAAGCTACTTTGATAAATGAAATTTCTCCGATGATATCAGGATCTTCAACTGTATCTTATCAGGATAAAAATTCACAGGTCACAGTATCTGCATCAACAGAGAAAATTGTGAAGCTGCAGAATTTTCAAATAAATGAAGGTTTATTTTATAGTTCAAGCGATGTAGCAAATTCCTCCAGTGTTGCTGTTTTGGGTCCGACAGTAGCAGATGATATCTTTGGCAAAAGAGATCCTATGGGAAAAATAATAAAAATAGATGGAAAAAATTTTACAGTTATTGGCATTACCGAACCGAGAGGTGCAGATATAAGGGGGATGGATCAGGATAATACGATCTATATCCCTGTTACAACAGCACAGACCAAGCTTTATGGGTCCGACTCTTTTGATATGATAATAGCTCAAGCGCAAAGTGAAGAGGTAATTGATGAAGCCTGTAGTGAAATAGAAGAAATACTAAGAGCCGAGCATAATATCGGATCAGGAGATAGCGATGATTTTTCTGTCCGAAACCAGTCCCAGATGGTAGACATGGTCGACACGATACTGGGCATATTTACGATTACCCTGTCAAGCATCGCTGCAATATCACTGCTTGTAGGGGGTATCGGGATTATGAATATAATGCTTGTATCGGTTACTGAGAGAACCAGAGAAATTGGTATTAGAAAAGCAGTAGGGGCCAAAAATAGGGATATATTGGTTCAGTTTTTAACAGAAAGCGTGGCTCTAAGCATTACCGGAGGTGCTATAGGAATTGGTTTTGCAATTTTAATAACTATAATAATAGGCATGGTAACCACGCTTATTAGTGCTGTTATTACTCCTTATCCCATTATTCTGGCCATATCTTTTTCAACTGCAATAGGACTTACATTTGGTATTTATCCTGCTATGAGAGCAGCAAGGCTAAATCCAATAGATGCATTAAGGCATGAATAAATATAGTTAGAATTTTAAGAAATTTGGAGTGTATTAGGAATCGTACTTTTATGAATATTATTTTAAGGTAGCTATCGCAATGTAATAGTGAATATTCTGGTGAAAGCCTGCCTTAATCCTTATAGTTAAATATATTCTTAATCATTTCTCTTTCTATTGTTCTATAAATATAGTAATCCGAATCGATTGTGATAATCTCTTTTATTCTTAATCTTTCAGATATAACAATCAGTGATGCATTAGTGAGATCCATTGGTATATCAGAGTATTTCTCCGACAGCTGAATAATTCTATCTAATTCAGCAGAGTCTATATCCTTAATTCTTAACCCGCCCACTTTGATCCATTTTAAAAAATCTATTTGTGTGTTTATATTAAAATCAAGCATATGGCATACTTCTGTTATAACGGGCCAGCTGGTTGTAAGCATTCCATCATATGCCTTAGAGATTTTAGGGATCCTGGCCAGACTTGGCTATAGGAATGAACGAATGAAGGAAGCCATAGATCTGTTGATCTCAAAACAGGACGAACAGGGAAGATGGAAACTTGAAAATACATTCAATGGCCGTTTCCAGGCAAGGATCGAACATAAGGGTAAACCAAGTAAATGGATTACTCTGAATGCACTCAGGGTATTGAAAAATATTTATGGCGATGCTTTCCAGGATGTTTGATAATATTATCGATAGCTCCAAAGATTCAATCTTCATATAATCTCTTTACTTTACCTTATCATTTATTTCAAAAACTTCTTCAATTGATTTCCCGAATACCTTTGTGATCCTGTGAGCCAGGATAGGAGAGGGGCCATATTGGCTCTGATTAAGGGCTGCAATAGTATATCTTATGAATTTTTATAGTTTTTTTAAAAAATTCGTATAAAAAACTAAAATTTTTATTATTATTGTGTTATACTTACACAAGATAAATGTAATATTTATCGTATATAATTGTATAAGTGCTATCTAAAGTAGAAATTATTCGTAGCACAGTCTCTAACAGATCAGTAGTAATAGCAACTGTTTTTTATTAAAAGAGATTAAAATTAAAGGGGGTTGTGATGAAGAAATTTTATAGAATCTTAATGATCCTGGGATCTCTCGTAGGACTATGCTCCACAGTCAGGTGGTAGAATTTTCCCAATAAATGGGGCTAGCTAAAAAACCGGGCGTCCCTGGTAATAAGTTGGCCCCATTTACATTTCAAAGTGAATTTTTTTATTTTCTTAAGAAGGTTCAGAACAAAGGACCAAAAGATAGGAAATATAATTTCAGTTTTAAATATTGAAATTAACTCCAAGATTGTATTCATTATACTTCTAAAATTTTTTCTTCACAGGATTTTGATTTACTTATTAAAATAATCTTTTTCTATTCAGAATAATCAATAAATATGTATAATGATTAATATGGCAGCATTATATATAATAATAGCTGTACTGGCAGGTGCAGTGATAATACTTTATATCTATTCCAGGGAAAAGCCTAAGGACCTGGAAAAGGAAATAGCAAGGCTCAGGAGATCCATTGTCTCGGAGGGTCTTAATTTTGAGCAGATTGAATACAGGATAGTAAGCCTCAAGGAAGATATTGCCGGCAAGAAGAAACTGATAAGCAGCGGGAAGATGGCCGGGAGCGATATGGAGAAATATCTTGAGGAAACCGAAGACAGGCTTGACGGGATACTGGGAGAGTTTTTAAGCGATAAAACTATAAAATAGTATTATTGATGGTAATCTACAGAGAAACACTTGAGGAAAGGGTCATTAAAGCCAGAGGCGATAATAGCCTTTTGAGCGCCCTTATAAAAGAATTCAAACCTTTCATCGCCAGTATCGCCCAGAAGAAAGTCGGACGGTATCTGGAATACGGCATTGATGATGAACTTTCTGTCGGACTTATTGCCTTCAAGGAGGCGGTAGATTCATTTAAAGAAGGCAGGGGAAGGTTTCTATCCTTTGCCAGGATGGTAATATCCATGCGGCTCATAGATCATTTCAGGAAGCAGATAAGGGCCGTTGAAAACACTACAGATGATGATCCGGAAGATGATTTATGGGACAGGCAGTCAATAGAGCTATATCAGATGGAGAATGAGGAAGAGGATAGGAAGGCTGAAGTCATACAGTATTCTGCTTTGCTTTCGAAGTGGGACATAGACCTTTCAGAGCTGGTGAAGGCTTCGCCGAGAAGGGAAGATCTTAAGGAGCAGTATCAGAAGATAGCAAGGATGATTGCCGGAAACAGGCATTTGCTTGAGATCCTGATGGAGACAAAGCGGCTTCCCATAAAGGAAATAGAAAAAGAAGTGTCCATACACCGTAAAAAGCTGGAGCGGGGACGTATATATATAATAGCTATGGTCCTGGCAATTATTTCCGGATTTAGCTATATCAGTATTTGTCGGGGTGGGAGTTAATATGAGAGCAGTAGTAATAGAAATACATAAAAATCACTGCATCGCTGTAACGCCTGACGGCAGGTTTGTAAAGCAATCTATCGATCAGGGAGAGTTTGAGATAGGCGATGAGATAATGGTAGAGGCAAGGCATCTGGCCCGGAGAAGGGATTGGACAAGGACCCTTGCCATTGCCGCTGCCGCCGCTATGGTCATCGGTCTGGGTTCCTGGGGGATGTTCAGGATATCTGGACGGTATAAGCCTTCTTCAAATGATGGCATGGTTGCTGAGTCCGGGATCATGGAAGAGGAAAAGGCAGCCGGTGATGAGGTTATGACGGTTGCTACAGAACAAGAGACTTCCGGAGAAGAAGCCGGGATGACAGATATATCAGAGGATAGAGCGGATTTTGCTGCAGAAATAGAACGGATGGAAGGTATTGTGACAGGTACGGGAGAAGTGGATGCGGTTATTGCCCTGAAGATAGCAAATATCGGGCAGCCGGCAGAGATTGTTGCGGGAAACCTGTTGCTTCTGTACTGGGCAAAGGAGGCAGAGAAAAACATGGAGCTATTGTTTGGAGCAGAGATGCTTGATCCGGATCTTAGCTTTACTGGAAAAATCAAAGTATCTATGCTTTTTGATGACGGGAGCATTGCCGGGGAAGATATGTTCTCCATGAGTAAATTCAGCGGCGAGGATAAGATTCAGGAGTTTATTGCATTTGAATCCGGGGCCTATGATATGAGTATAAAGATAAACGGTATTTTTGAATAATTTGACTGCCTGCCTCACTATGGGAAACTACACTTCCGTATATATATTACAGATCAAGATCGAACCTATTTAATTAAAGCAAGGGGGATTGCTATGAAAAAGAGATCTGCAAAAGTCATTATATTAGTATTAACGGCCGTCTTTTCTTTATCATGTCTTACAGTATTTACCGGCTGCATCGGTGCAGGTACCAGTGCGGCAGGTATTATATTGGTGTCCACCGAAGAATCCGATGAGATGGCAGACAATGTAAGCCGGGAGCTTATTGGAGCCAATAATAAGTTTGCCTTTGATATCTTCAGGGAACTGCTTGCTGAAGATAAGGGCAAAAATATCTTTATATCTCCCTTTTCTATAACTACGGCTCTTGCAATGGCATATAATGGAGCTGAAACTGATACGAAAGATGCTATGGCGGAGGTCCTTGGTTTTTCAGGACGGGACCTTGATGACCTCAATAGTAATTTTTCACAGCTTCTGGTAATCATCCAGAGTGCAGATCCTGATATTGAGCTTGATATTGCAAATTCGGTATGGAAGAGGTCGGGTTTTGAGGTGGAAGAGGATTACCTTGATAGAGTGGAACAGTATTACTATAGTACGGTGCAGGATCTGGACTTCTCAAGGAGTGATGCTCCGGATATCATAAATAAATGGATAGAAGATGCGACCAGGGGAAAGATCGATAAGATGATAAATGAGATCGATGCAATGGTCATGATGTACCTTATAAATGCGATCTACTTTAAAGGAGACTGGACCTATCCTTTTGATGAGGAACTTACAAGGACAGATGATTTCTATCTGGAGGACGGCAGTACGGTGGATGTGGAGATGATGGAAAACTATGGAGATTATAAATATAGCGGAGATGGAGATATTGAGGCAGTGAGGCTTCCTTATGGGCGCGATATGGTTTCGATGTATATTATGCTGCCTGCTGAGGGTACCGGCCTGGACTGGGCCATAGAAGAAATAACAGGAGATAGCTGGATTGGGTTTATAGACTCTTTTGCTGAAAGGGAATTAAATCTGAGGATGCCAAGGTTTGAGATCGAATACGGCATCAAAGACCTATTGCCGCCGCTTACCAGACTCGGGATGGGAATAGCCTTTACTGATAGGGCCGACTTCGGCGGGATGCATCCGGATCTCTATATATCCAGAGTCGACCATAAGGCAGTAATAGAGGTAAATGAAAAGGGAAGCGAAGCGGCAGCCGTTACTGTTATAGAGATGAAGATAACTTCTGCTCCGGCTGAACCTATAGAATTTACCGCAGACAGGCCCTTCTTCTTTGTGATCTCGGACGACAGGACCGGGACCATACTCTTTATGGGTAAAGTCGCAAATCCTGCAGAGAGCTCCGATTAGAGCCATTATATTATTTTTAATAATATCTTTTTGATGATTTTAGAAAGGGGTGGATGAAATGGCAAAAGCAAAAATAGCACTAACAGCAATAATAACGGCCATTTTTCTTGCAGGGATCATATTTCCAATCGGTTGTGCCAGAGGCAGCAGTGCAGCCGATAGTGTGCCGGTTGTATCGGAAGAGAGGTCCGATGAGCTTATAGAGAATCTTGACAGGAGCCTGGTGGATGCCAATACAAGATTTGCATTTAATATATTCAGGGAGCTTGTAATCGAGGATAAGGATCAGAATATTTTCATATCACCGCTATCCATCCTTCTGGCCCTTGCCATGACATATAATGGGGCCGCGGAGGATACAAGTCTTGCCATGGCTGATGCAATGGAGTTTTCGGGTATGGACCTTGAAGAGCTGAACCAGGGGTTCGGCGATCTTATGGTGAGCATCCTTAATGCAGACAGCGAAGTGGAGATGAGTATTGCAAATTCAATATGGCAGAGGATGGACTTTGATGCTAAAGAGGATTTTATAGATATAAATAAGAAATATTACAACTCCGGGGTAAGAAAGCTTGATTTTTCTGATCCAAAGGCTGTTGATACTATAAATGACTGGATATCGGATGCCACCAAAGAAAAGATAACAGAGATGCTTGATGAGACCCCCCCGACTGTTGTGATGTATCTTATAAATGCAATATATTTTAAGGGCGACTGGACATATCCCTTTGAAGAGGCTGCCACTCATGATGATGATTTTTATCTGGAAGACGGAAGCACAAAGAAAGTGCCCATGATGAATATACAGGAGCATTTCCAGTATGGAAGAGGAGATGATTATGCGGTAATAAGGCTTCCATACGGCCAGGAGAAGTTTTCGATGTATATAGTCCTTCCTGATGAGGGGACCGCTATTGACAGCATTGTAGGAAGTTTGGATGAAGAGAAGTGGAACGGGATCACCGGCAGCCTATCAGACAGCGAGGTAATACTGGCTATGCCAAAGTATAAGATGGAATATGGTGTAAAGCTTTTAAATGATAGCCTGACGGATCTGGGAATGGGCATAGCTTTCGGACCCGGGGCTGATTTTTCTGGTATCAGCGAAGGGATATTTATCTCAAAGGTAATACATAAGGCTGTTATCGAGGTCAATGAGAAGGGAAGCGAGGCGGCAGCTGCCACGGTTGTGGCGATGGCAGAATCTGCAATGGTCGCTGATGAAATGGTGGAATTCATAGTCAATAGGCCCTTTATATTTACAATATCAGATGACAGGACAGGCAGTATTCTCTTTATGGGTAAGGTGATGGAACCCTAGGAGCCCGGGCCGGTTCCCGGACAGGCTCCCGTGATCAGAGAAGTCTTATAGAAATAAGATATCGATCTTAATATTTCTATCCTGAAAAGTTTTTAAAATTATATTTGATTTATTGCTTGCATGTGTTGTATAATATGCTCGTCTATTTTTTAGACGCTATTAATAATGGCAGTAGGGATATTTATTTAGGGATACAGACCACATAGATTTTAAGTCTTCGTTTCTATTCTTTTCTTAAATCAATGGCTTTATTTTTATATTATATGTTTACGGCTGTTTAAATAGCAAAATTTTTTTACAAGGAAAGGCTATGCAAATGAACAAGAGGATGTATGTAGGAAATCTAAGCTATTCAGTAACCGAAAAGGAACTGAATGAGCTCTTTGCCGAATTCGGCGAAGTCACTTATGCCAAAGTTATTTCAAGTCCTGAAGGAAGATCGAAAGGTTTTGGTTTCGTAGAGATGGCAGAGGAAGATGCTGCAAAGGCTGCTACGGAAAAACTTAACCAGTCTGAATTCATGGAAAGGACTATTGTCGTCAATGAGGCAAGAGAAATGGAAAAAAGGCCCCCAAGACGGGACAATAACGGCGGCGGATACGGTGGCGGCCAGAGAAGAGGCGGCGGAGATGACCTCAACTACAAACTAAGGCAGCTTAGAAAAAAATTTAAATAGTTATTTATTTTAACTTGAATTTTAAGCTGAATTAATCTATAGTGTGTTGTTAGAAAATTTAATATAAAACCTTTAAAATAGTCCGGAGAGGCTAAAAAGGCATGAGATATAGATTATTAATACAATATAATAATATAGATATAAAGACCTTCTTACATTTTTTGTAAGAGGGTCTTTTTTATGCGGGGAAGTCTTATGGCAGAAAAAGCAAATATTCTAAATTCATCGGATCTGAAAAGGGTTATAAAGAGGATATCCCATGAGATACTTGAAAGAAACAGGGGATCTGAGAGCCTGGTCATCATAGGCCTCCAAAAAAAAGGTGTGCCTCTTGGGAGGCGGATTGCCAGAAATATTGAAGCATTAGAGGAGAGAAAGATAAAATTTGGAAAACTTGACATCTCATTTTACCGCGATGACTTTGGAAAAAAAATAAAATCTGATATAGAAAAGACAGAGATAGATTTCGATGTCGCAGACAAAAATGTGATACTGGTGGATGATGTGCTCTTTACCGGAAGGACCATAAGAGCGGCCCTTGATGCAATAATCGATCTGGGGAGACCGAGGTCCATACAGCTTGTGGTCCTTATTGACAGGGGACACAGGGAGCTTCCCATAAGGGCGGACTATGTGGGAAAGAATCTGCCTACATCGCGAAATGAGATGGTAGAAGTCAGGCTCGACGAAACTGACGGCAGAGACAGCGTAATACTTGTAGAAAAGGTAAAAGATGTTAAATAAAAAAAGCTTATTAAAGATAGACGGCATGAGCAGCGATGATGTAATAAAAATAATGGAGACTGCCGATTCCTTTACAGATATTTCAAAAAGAGAAATAAAGAAGGTGCCCACACTCAGGGGAAAGACTGTGGTGAATCTGTTTTTTGAACCCAGCACAAGAACGAAGACCTCTTTTGAGCTGGCTGCAAAGAGGCTGTCGGCAGATATAATAAACTTTGCCGCATCCGCGTCCAGCCTTAAAAAGGGTGAATCCATTATGGATACATTGAGGACGATACTTGCTATGCAGGTCGACCTTATAGTGATACGCCATAGCGATAGCGGTACAGTAAAGATGGTCGATGATAATATACCGGTCCCGGTCATCAATGCCGGAGACGGGAAACACCAGCATCCCACACAGGCTCTTCTTGATCTGTACACTATAAGGAGCAGATTTAAGGAGTTTAAAGGGTTAAAAGTGGCAGTCACGGGAGACTTTCTAAACAGCAGAGTGGCAAGGTCCGATATCGCGCTTTTTGAAAAGATGGGCATGGAGGTATCGCTGGTTGCTCCTCCGATGCTTCTTCCGGAGGATTATTCGGATTTTAATGTATACAGCAGCATAGACGATGTCATAGAAAATGTCGATGTGCTTTATATGCTGAGGATGCAGTTTGAAAGGCAGGACAGGAAATTCTACCCTTCAGTGAAGGAATATAACAGGTTCTTGAGCCTGAATAGCTGTAGAATGGGTAAGATGAAAAAGGATGCTATTGTCATGCATCCAGGACCCGTAAACAGGGGCATAGAGATAAGCGATGAAGTCATGGGAGGCAGAAAGAGCCCATACGACAGTATCCTTATAGAGGATCAGGTTACAGGAGGAGTAGCTGTAAGGATGGCTCTTCTATACCTGATACTCGGATAATAATTATATGTATTAAGATGGATAGGATTATGTACAGTAAAATACTGATTAAAAATGGCAATCTGGTTGATACCAAAAAGGCAAAGGTATATAAGAGCGACCTGTATATCAAAGATGGCATCATTGAAGACATAAAAGATATAATCGAAATAGGCGATAAAGATGTCACTATAGTAGATGCTAAGGGCCTGACTGTGATGGCCGGCCTTGTTGATATGCACGTTCACTTAAGGGATCCGGGTTCTGAAGAGAAGGAGACCATTGAAAGCGGAGCAAGGGCGGCTCTGGCCGGCGGCATCACATCGATGGTATGTATGCCGAATACATCGCCTGTGCTTGACAGCCCTTCCCTCATTAAGTATGTGATGGACAGGGGGAAAGATACCGGATGCAATATTTATCCTGTAGCAGCTATGACGGTTGGGCTGGAAGGAAAGAATATGACAGAGATGGGTCTTCTCTCGGAGATGGGAGCTGTGGGATTTTCCGATGACGGAAAGGCTGTAGCCGATGCGAGGCTGATGTTTGAGATAATGCGCTATTCGGTTCAGTTTGGAAGACCCCTCATACTTCATGAAGAAGTCAGAAGTTTCTCAAGATACGGAGTGATGCATGAGGGCAAATATTCTACCCGCCTCGGGCTGGAAGGTATTTCCAGCCTTTCAGACGATCTTATGATCGGAAGGGATATAGTGTTGGCCGGGATCAGCGGAGCAAAGATACATATAACCCACATAAGCACCAGAGGGGCAGCGGATATGATAAGGAAGGCAAAAAAAGAAGGCATCGATATAACATGCGATGTAACGGCCCATCACTTATTTTTTAATGACAGCTATCTTGAAAGTTTTGACACCAACTTGAAGGTCAAGCCGCCAATAAGGAGCAGGGAGGACCAGGAAGCCCTCATAGAGGGAGTGGCTGACGGCACCATAGATGCAATAGTATCGGATCATGCACCGCATCTTGATACCGAAAAGAATACGACTTTTAAGCTGGCAGAGTTCGGGACCACGGGGCTGGAGACGCTTTTTGGGGCAAGCTATAGCATATTATGCAGGGAAAGAAAGCTCAGTTTAGACAAAGTGATAGGACTCCTGACAGAGGGGCCCTCAAAAATAGCGGGGATTGATGGTGGAAGCATAAAGAAGGGAGCCCGGGCCGATATAGCGGTGGCTGATTGTAAGGCTGGCTATACTGTAAAGAAGGAAGACTTCAGGTCCAGGAGCAAAAACAGCGCATTTATAGGGCAGAAGCTATATGGAAAAATATTATATACGATAAGCAATGGAAAAATAGTTTATGAAAGCGGGTTAAATTGAAAGCGATCCTGATGCTTGAAGACGGAAAAGTATTTGAGGGTAAAAGTTTTGGATGCCGGGGAGAAGCGGTCGGGGAAGTTGTATTCAATACTTCAATGACCGGATATCAGGAAATACTGACGGATCCTTCATACTGTGAACAGATCGTTACAATGACATATCCCCAGATTGGAAATTATGGCATCAATTCAGAAGATACCGAATCGGGGAAGATACAGGCAAAGGGCTTTATTGTCCGCGAATATATGGACCATTACAGCAATTGGAAGGCGGAAGAGAGCCTGCAGGACTATTTTAAAAGGCATTCCATAATCGGCATATCCGATATAGATACCCGCCAACTCACAAAGCACATAAGGGAAGAGGGTGCCATGAAGGGTATCGTATCCACTGATACTCTTGACCGGGCGGCGCTGGCAGAAAAGCTTAAAAGCTATCCGGATATGGCCGGCAGGAATCTGGTCGATATTGTGACCTGCGGCGGACCATATGTCTTCAATCCTCAAAAAACCGGACACGAATACACTATTGCTGCCTATGATTTTGGAATAAAGACAAATATTTTGAGATGCCTGGATGCGGCAGGATTTAATATTATGGTCATGCCGGCAAGTACACCGCCGGGAGAGCTGCTTAAAGATGGATTTGACGGAATACTTCTTTCAAATGGACCGGGAGATCCTGCAGCGGTCTCGTATGCGATTGAAAATATAAAAAAACTTGTGGGCAAAAAACCCATATTCGGCATATGCCTGGGGCATCAGCTGCTGGCCCTTGCACTCGGGGCAAAGACATATAAATTAAAATTCGGCCATCATGGAGCGAACCATCCTGTAAAGAATCTTGAAAACGGCGGGGTAGAGGTGACTACCCAGAACCACGGTTTTTCGGTGGATACAGATTCATTAGAAAGAGTCGGCACTTCTCACAGGGTGACCCATTTAAATCTTAATGATAATACCATAGAGGGTATTGAGTATCCTGAAGTTTCTGCATTTGCGGTTCAGCATCACCCGGAGGCGGGACCCGGCCCACATGACTCAAGATATATATTTAAGAGATTTATGGAGCTTATTGATAACTTTAAAGCTAAGCCGGCCGGGTAGATAGAAAGGATACATGCCAAAGAGAAAAGACCTGAAAAAAATAATGCTGATAGGTTCGGGGCCTATAATAATAGGCCAGGCCTGTGAATTTGATTATTCCGGGACCCAGGCCTGCAAGGTGCTCAAGGAAGAAGGATACGAGGTCATACTGGTCAATTCAAATCCTGCGACCATTATGACTGATCCCGAGTTTGCCGATAAGACATATATAGAGCCATTGACTCCGGAATTTGTGGCAAAGATAATCAAAAAAGAAAAGCCGGATGCGATCCTTCCAACGCTTGGCGGCCAGACAGGCCTGAATATTGCAGTCATGCTTGCAGGCGACGGAGTGCTTGAGAAATATGGAGTCGAACTTCTCGGCGCCGATGTAGATGTCATCACAAAAGCAGAGGATAGGGAGAAGTTTAAAGATGCGATGGCGGCAATAGGCCTGTACGTACCTCCAAGCGGGTATGCACATAATCTTTCGGAAGCGCTGAAGTTTGCAGACGAGCTTAAATATCCCCTGGTAGTAAGACCGAGCTTCACACTGGGCGGACTCGGGGGAGGAGTAGCTTTTAATAAAGAGGAATTTACAGAGACAGTGACCAGAGGCCTTGATCTGTCACCTACATCGGAGGTCCTGGTTGAAAAGTCTGTTGCCGGCTGGAAGGAATTTGAGCTGGAAGTCATGAGGGACAAAAACGACAATGCCGTTATAGTATGCTCAATTGAAAACTTTGATCCAATGGGAGTACATACAGGAGACAGCATAACTGTGGCGCCTGCCCAGACCCTCACCGATGCACAGTATCAGCTGATGAGAAATGCATCCCTTGATATCATGAGGGAAATCGGGGTTGAAACAGGCGGTTCCAATATACAGTTTGCAATCGATCCGGAAAATGGAAAGATGGCAGTGATCGAGATGAATCCCAGGGTATCAAGGAGCAGCGCACTGGCCTCGAAGGCTACAGGATTTCCAATAGCAAAGATAGCCACAAAGCTTGCGGTGGGATATACTCTTGATGAGATTCCCAATGATATAACCAAAAAGACACCGGCCTGCTTTGAGCCTTCCATAGACTATGTGGTTGTCAAATTTCCAAGATGGGCATTTGAAAAGTTTGCGGGCACCGATACATCGCTTACCACGAGGATGAAGTCAGTGGGAGAGGCGATGGCGATCGGAAGGACCTTCAAGGAAGCGCTACAGAAGGCAATAAGGTCACTTGAGATTGACCGCTATGGCCTGGGGTCCGATGGATTTAGCGAGATAGAGGAAGAGCTCTTAAATGACAGGCTCTCTATTCCCAACCAGGACAGGGTGTTCTATATAAAGCATGCATTTGAAAATGGAAGAAGTGTCGAGGATATTTTCAGCTATACTAAGATAGATCCCTGGTTCCTTAATAATATAAAGCAGCTGGTGGATTTCGAAAGACAGTTTGCCGGATGGGGGCTCAAGAATCTTGAGGCTCCGGTGCTGAGGGAAGCTAAAAGGTATGGCTATTCTGATCTCCAGCTGGCGCATCTCTGCAGATGCGGCGAGAGTGATATGCGCAAACTTAGAAAAAAGATGGATATAATTCCCACATTTAAGACTGTGGATACATGTGCAGCCGAGTTTGAAGCATATACGCCGTATTATTACTCGACTTATGAGAGCGAGGATGAGATCCTTCCAACGGAAAAGGAAAAAATAATTATACTTGGAAGCGGGCCCAATAGGATAGGGCAGGGGATAGAATTTGACTACTGCTGCGTGCATGCTTCTTATGCGCTCCATGACATGGGCTATGAGACAATAATGGTCAACTGCAATCCGGAGACTGTCAGTACCGATTATGATACATCGGACAGGTTGTATTTCGAGCCCCTGACCTTTGAGGATGTGATGAATATAATAGAAGCCGAAAAACCAAAAGGGGTGATAGTGCAGTTCGGCGGACAGACTCCTTTAAAGCTTGCTCTTTTTCTTCAGAAGGCGGGAGTAAATATACTCGGGACCTCTCCTGATTCAATAGACCTTGCCGAGGACAGGAAGAGATTTGGAGGCATGCTTAAAAGGCTTGAGATACTGCAGCCCGAAAATGGAACCGCATTAAATGAGGCAGAGGCTGTAAAGGCAGCATCCTCAATTGGATATCCCGTGCTGCTAAGGCCCTCATATGTACTTGGCGGCAGGGCCATGAGTATAGTATATAATGAAAAGAGCCTCAAAGATTATGTCAAAAATGCGGCAATCGTATCAAATGACAGGCCCATACTTGTAGACAGGTTTCTGGAGAGGGCGATAGAAGTTGATGTGGATGCGATATATGACGGGGAAGAGATCTTTATAGGCGGGATAATGGAACATATAGAGGAAGCCGGGATACATTCGGGAGACAGCGCCTGCGTTATACCTGCATTTACGCTTAGTGATAGGACGATTGAGACTATAAGGGATTATACCTTAAAGATGGCGCGTGAGCTCAAAGTGGTCGGCCTTATAAATATACAGTATGCAGTAAAGGATGGAAAGGTCTATGTATTGGAGGCAAATCCCAGGGCTTCAAGGACTGTGCCATTTGTCAGCAAATCAACAGGGGTCCCCATGGCAAAGATCGCTTCCAGGGTGCTTGCCGGAATGAAGCTCGGGGACCAGGATTTTGATAGGGTGGATCCTACAAAGCTTGATTATTTCAGCATAAAAGAAGCTGTTCTTCCATTTAACCGATTCCCGGGAGTGGATACAATACTCGGACCCGAAATGAAGTCAACTGGCGAGGTGATGGGAATAGATCCTGATTTTGGCATTGCATTTGCAAAGACCCAGATATCTACTAATCAGACATTTCCGACATCCGGATCTGTATTCATATCTGTAAGCGATAAGGACAAGGACCTTATAGTCGATATTGCAAAGAAGTTTTCGGAAATGGACTTTAAGATAATATCCACCAGCGGGACAGGCGATATTCTTACAGGAAACGGGATAAAGACAGATAGGGTTCTAAAGATAAGAGAAGGCAGGCCCAATGTCATAGATATGATAAAAAACGGGGAGATAGACCTTATAATCAATACGCCGGAGGGAGGCAGCGCCTGAAGCGACGGCTATTATATGAGGACGGCTGCGATCCTGTATAATGTTCCTTCCATAACAACTCTTTCTGCTGCGTCGGCGCTTCTGCAGGGTATTGAAGAAATGAGGAAAAACCCTGAAGTAAAGGTTAAAGCTATACAGGAATATTAATGAGATTATTAAAGAGTGAAATACTTTCCAATGAAAGATACGGGCCTGACATTTATAGGATGGAGATCTTTGCGCCGCATATTGTAAAGAGCATAAAAGCGGGTCAGTTTGTAAATATGAAGTGTTGCCCGGAGGGTTCAAGGGATCCGCTTCTGAGAAGACCCTTTTCCGTATTTGATATAGAGAAGAAATTTAAGGTATTCTCTATACTGTACCTGGTGAAGGGCAAAGGCACCAGATATATGGCATCTCTTAAAAATGGCGATATAGTTGATTTTGCCGGACCTCTTGGAAATCCCGCAGGACTCAATGCTGCTGCGGGCAATATCCTTCTGATCGGCGGCGGAATGGGTATGGCGCCGCTCAACCTTATCTCAAAGCTTGCCACCGGATCCGGCAAAAATGTGATGGTACTGGCTGGTTTTAAAGACAGCAGCCTTCTCAGATGGGAGAGGGACCTGGTAAGGATGGGTGTAAAGTACAGGATATTCACTGAGGATGGGTCCTGGGGAGAGATGGGAATGGTATGCGACCATATTTTTGATGAGCCGGGAATATACCGGAACTATGATGTATATTGCTGCGGGCCCGAAGCAATGCTTAAGGTCCTGCAGAAAGAGCTGGGAAAGGAAAATATCTCTGCTACGGCACTTTTTGAGGAAAAAATGGCCTGCGGTATCGGAGTCTGCAATGGCTGCGCCATAAGGATAAAGAGGGGAACCGGCACCAGGTATCTCAGAGTATGCAAAGAGGGTCCTGCATTTAAATTATCGGAGGTTGTATTTGACTGATAGATTATTTGACTGGGAAGATATAGACAAAGATGCGGAAGACAATACTTCTTTTAATGGGAGTCCTTCCGGAAGCGATCCGGATATGTCGGTGGACCTTGGAAGGATAAAACTTGCAAATCCAATAATAACCTGTTCGGGAACATTCTCCCACGGAGAGGAGCACCAGCCTTTTTATGATATTTCTATACTGGGTGCGGTGACCACAAAAAGTTATTCACTGAAGTCCAGAAAAGGAAACCCTCCTCCGAGGGTATGTGAAACGCCGGCAGGGCTCTTAAATTCGATAGGCCTTCAAAATGAGGGCATCGATGCATTTATAGGCTCCCATCTAAGACAGATGAATGAGGCTGGAGCCAAAATAATACTCAGCATATTCGGCCGCGATGCTGAAGAGTTTAAAAAAGTCGCATTGAAGGTGCTTGATGTAAAATCGGAGATACTTGCTGTGGAGCTTAATCTCTCATGTCCGAATATTGAAAGGGGCGGGATTTCTTTTTGTGCGATACCCGAAGAGGTCGAGAAGGTCGTTGATGGGGTGGTTTCCATGCTTGATGTGCCCGTAATAGCCAAACTATCTCCAAATCATGATAATATAATACAGTCTGCTATAATGGCGAGAAAAGCAGGGGCAGAGGCTCTTTCAGTGGTCAATACTATTGTAGGGATGGCTGTGGACATAGAGACAGCAAGGCCGCTTTTGGGAAATATAACCGGCGGCCTTTCAGGTCCCGCTATAAAGCCTGTGGCACTGGTGAAGGTATATGAGCTTGCAGAGGAAGACATACTTCCGATAATAGGCATGGGAGGAATATTCGACTACCGGGATGTGCTGGAGTTTATGATAGTGGGCGCCTCTGCTATCAGCCTGGGTACAGTCAATCTTGTCGATTATGATGCAGGGAAAAAGATACTGGCAGATCTTAAGAATTATCTGGCAAAGAAAAAGATAGAAAGTATTAAAAGTATCATAGGAAGGTTAGAGGGGACTTGAAAAAAAGAAAACTTAAACTGGCCGACCGCCTTATAGCGGTTATCGATGTGAATAAAAAAAGCGGGCTCAAAAGGATACTTTCAGGAATCGGAGGGAAAGTGTCGACAGTCAAGCTGGGCCTTGAGATGATATACAGCGCCGGTACCGGCGTGGTGGGTATTGCAAGAAGGTCGGGATATGATGTGATGCTGGATGCAAAGCTAATGGATATACCCAATACCGTAAGGGGAGCATCTCTTGCAATAGGAAAGCTCGGGCCCTCAATCGTTACCATCCATACTCTCGGAGGCAAAAAGATGATAGAGGCTTCCCTTGAAGCACTGAAGGAGCAGTCAGCAAAGGATCTGGCCATAAGGCCCCTTCTTTTCGGGGTGACGGTGCTTACGAGCCTTGATGACGGCGATCTCAGGGAAATGGGGTTTGGCGGCGGCTATCTTGCCACCGTAAAAAGACTTGCCGGCCTTGCACTTGAAAGCGGAGCGGACGGCATAATATGCTCACCCGGGGAAGTGAGCCCGCTGAGGGAAGAATTCGGTGAAGATTTCTTCATTGCGACTCCCGGGATAAGGCTCGGCAAAGACAGCGCAGGGGACCAGAAAAGGGTCAATACTCCGGAAGAAGCGATCTCTTCCGGTGCCGATATGATCATAGCGGGCCGCTCCATAACCCAAAAATCCGATATTGGAGCTGCTGTAGATATTTTCCTAAAAGAGATAAAAAATGCATTAAACGCGTATTAAAAGGAAGGAAAAAATTATTATGCTAAGAGTTATCAGCCAGGCCGAGGGGCTTGATGTACTTAAGCTGTTTAAAGATTCAGGAGCAATACTCGAAGGCCATTTCAAGCTTACATCCGGATATCATAGCGAAGCATATATGCAATGTGCGTCTCTTCTTAAGTATCCTGATAGAGCCGCTCTTCTTGCGGATGCCGCCTGCAGCATGATGGGGAAAGAAATAGATCTTAAAAGCATAGACACAATTATAGCTCCGGCGGTGGGCGGGATCCTGTGGGGATATATGCTGGCCGACAGTATTGGGTGCAGGATGATCTTTACTGAGAGAAAAGATGGAAATATGGAGCTCGGAAGAGGATTCGATATCAAAAAAGGTGAAAAGGTGATTATTGCTGAGGATGTGATCACAACCGGCGGTTCGGTAAAGGAAGTCATAAAGATATGCAGGGAAATGGGCGGGGACATAAAGGCTGTAGCAGTAATGGCGGACCGGAACTCCGGATTTGATCCCGGCTATCCCTATTATAATATGATCAAGATCGATATGGAAAAATATGATCCTGATAATTGCCCGCTGTGCAAAAATAATATCCCGGTGATCTATCACGGGAGCAGAAAAAACCGGTAAGAAAGCTTCCGGTTTTTTAAATAACCGGATTTAAATATAAATCTCAAATAATTATATTGAAAAACTATATATATATTTGTATACTCTAGACTATCTATCCAGTTATGTTCAAAGGAGCTTTAATGGCTTTAACGGGCTTGAGTGATGAGGCCAGGAAAAGGGGTCTGGAAAAAGCGCGCCTGGTTCGCAAGAAAAGATCCGAAGTAAAGGATCGATTAAAGAAGGGAAAGATAAGCGTCAATGCCCTTTTTAGAGACAGGAAGCTTTTTGATGAGTATATTGCCGGCATGAAAGTCTTAAGCATTATCAGCTCGCTTCCAGGCAATGGCAAATTGCATGCTGTAGAAGTCCTTAAAAAGTTGAATATAAATCACCATAAAAAAATGGGCGGACTGGGTAAAAACCAGAAAGCCAGTTTTTTTGAGTATTTCAATATCACAGAGTCTTAAAGTTTATATAGATGACAGGTATCAATGAAGCCAGATTGTTTGTAATCTCCGGTCCGTCCGGCTCAGGTAAGAGCAGTTTGATCTCGGATGTCTTAAAATATTTAAAAGATTTTGAGAAGTCTGTCTCGGCTACCACGAGACCAAAGAGAAAGGGCGAGACTCAGGGGGAGCAATATCATTTCATAACAGAGGAAGAATTCGAAGATCTTATTAAAAAGGGAAACTTTCTCGAATGGGCCAAATACTCCGGATATTATTACGGGACCCCGAAAGAGCCGGTATGTAAAAAGCTTGCGGCAGGGGTCAATATAATACTGGAGATCGAGGTGCAGGGCGCTATCCAGATAAAGGAAAAGGCGGACGATGCTTTCTATATATTTATACTTACAACCGCAGTAGAGGAGCTCAGAAGAAGACTCATAAAGAGGGGGACAGACGAGCCGGGCGAAATAGAAAAGAGGCTCAAAATAGCCAGGAAGGAACTGGAGTATAAGAAACATTATGATTGCATAATTGTCAATAATAACTATAATGAAGCTTTGCAAAATCTAAAAATCGTACTAGAAAATGAAGCAGGGAAGGGAACAGAATAGTGAAGATACAGTTTTTCGATGAATATGAAAAAGATATAAAAAGTAAGTACAAACTATGTGTAGCGGTTTCCGGGAGGGCAAGGGAACTCGGAGACTATTTTGCTGCAGCAAGGAATATGGAAAGGGTCAATATAGTGAAGCCGCTTGTAGATACGGACTCAGAGGATCCTCTTGAAATATCCTTTGATGAACTTAAAGAAAAAAAGATAGAGTTTGGCAATAAAAAAGAGGAAGAAAAATAATCTTGGGGATCAACAGTTCAATTTTTTTAAAGAAAAAGATTGTACTGGGAATAACCGCTTCCATAGCTGCTTATAAGGCGGCTTATATATGCAGCAGATTAGTCAGGTCGGGCGCTCAGGTCATTCCAGTGATGACTTCCCGTGCCGCCAATTTCATAAATCCCATAACATTCAGTTCGCTTTCCGGCAATGAGACGATAACGGGCCAGTTCAAGAACCAGGGCCGGATATATCATATTTCTCTCTCTCATAGCGCCGATGCATACCTTATAGCTCCCGCAAGCGCAGATATCATATGCAAGCTTGCCCATGGGGTATGCGATGATTTCCTGACAACTTCATCTCTCGCAGCAGCATGTCCGGTGCTTATAGCTCCGGCGATGAATGAAAGCATGTATCTGGATCCTGTTGTCGCTGAAAGTATAAAAAAGCTTAAAAGCAGCGGGAAATACCGGATAGTGGGCCCCGCTAAAGGGGAGCTTGCATGCGGGGAAACCGGAGTGGGCAGGATGGAAGATGAAGACACTATAATCAAAAGGCTCTCACAGCTTCTGACAGTTTCAGAGGAGCTAAGCGGCAAAAAAGTAGTCATAACAGCAGGCGGGACAAGGGAATATATAGACATGGTAAGATATATATCAAATGCCTCAAGCGGCAAGATGGGCTACAGCCTTGCCCGGGAGGCATATTTTAGAGGTGCGCAGAAAGTCGTACTTATAAGCACCGTGAAGGAGAGGCCGGTCCCATACGGGGTCGAGGTCCATTATGTGGATAATACCGGACAGATGAAAGAAGCAGTGCTCGATCACAGCGGCGACGGGGATATAATAATAATGGCTGCGGCAGTTAGCGATATCGTGCCTCTGGAAAGGGATCCCGGTAAATTATCCAAAAGAGAAGGACTGCTTTCACGGCTAAAATTTAAATTAAATGAAAACATTTTGGATATTCTTTCGACAAGTAAGAGGAAGGGCCAATTTCTCATAGGTTTTGCTGCTGAAAGCGGATATAATATTGAAAATGTCCTGAAGAAGTTTTCCGGCAAGAATATTGATATGATAATTGCAAATGACATATCCGGAAAAGATACGGCAATAGGAAGCGATTATAATGAGGTGGAGATAATAAGAAGCGGAAAAGATCCTGTAAGGATACCCAGAGACAGAAAGGCTGTGATAGCCAGGGGTATCTGGAATGAGATAATCAAAGAAATTAATTAATATTGGTGTAGAAAATATAGATTGGAGAGACAATGTCAGGGAAAAGAAATTTTGTGTTTACATCAGAATCAGTCACAGAAGGTCATCCCGATAAGATGGCGGATCAAATATCAGATGCTATTCTTGATGCTATCATTGCCGATGATCCTCTTGCAAGGGTAGCCATTGAGACTCTGATAAAAACAGGGATAGTAATTGTGGCAGGTGAAGTCACTACAAATACTTATGTCGAAATACCCGGGATAGTCAGGAATACGATAAAGGGAATCGGCTATACGAGAGCCAAATACGGTTTTGATTATGAGACCTGCGGAGTGATGGTATCGATAGGTAAACAGTCCTCCAATATTGCACAGGGCGTGAGCAAGGCTCTGGAATCAAGAGTCGGAAATGGATATGAAGATGAAATAGATACGCAGGGCGCAGGCGATCAGGGCATGATGTTCGGATATGCCTGTAATGAGACTGATGAATATATGCCTCTTCCAATAATGCTTGCACATAAGCTTGCACACAGGCTTTCTGAAGTAAGAAAAGCGGGGATACTTCCATACCTGAGGCCTGATGGCAAATCACAGGTCAGTATAAGATATGAGAATGACAGGCCGGTAGCGATCGAGACAATAGTGATCTCATCCCAGCATGCACCCAATATCGATATTGAGACACAGATAAAACCTGATATAAAGGAATTTGTAATAAAGCCGATAATACCGGAAGAATATCTTTCCAGCGATTTCGATCTATTTGTGAATCCGACAGGGGAATTTACGATCGGCGGTCCGATGGGAGATGCAGGGCTGACCGGAAGGAAGATAATAGTAGATACATATGGCGGGACAGCAAGGCATGGAGGGGGAGCTTTTTCAGGAAAAGATCCTTCAAAAGTCGACCGTTCGGCAGCCTATGCTGCGAGATATGTAGCTAAGAACCTGGTTGCCGCCGGAGCAGCGGACAGACTGGAGCTTGAAGTAGCATATGCTATAGGAGTATCACATCCGGTATCTGTAATGGTGGAGACTTTCGGTACCGAAAAGGTAGATGCTAAGAAAATAGAAGAAGCCGTAAAAGAAATATTCGACCTGCGTCCGGGTGCGATAATAAGAGATCTGGATCTGCTGCGTCCCATATACAAAAAGACTGCTGCCTATGGACATTTTGGAAGGCATGACAGGGACTTCACATGGGAAAAACTGGACAGGGTGGATGCAGTTAAGGATTTTCTGGGACTTAAATAGCTTCTTTATGTAAGCTTTTATATAAACTTTATAGGAATAAATAGAGATTTTGCCATGCAATAAGGATATCCTGTTCTAAATCGGAAGGTTGGGCTAAAATTATATTTAATGGAACCCGGGCATAAATATGCTGAAGTATATATCGATATAAGGTCACTGAGTGTCGACCATCCTTTTGATTATATGATACCTCCCGAGATGCTGGATTCGATAAGGACGGGCAGTGTTGTTATCGTACCTGTTTCGAACCGTAAAGAGATCGGATATGTGGTAAGAGTAAAAGATAAGTCCGCGGTACCCGCGGGCGCGCTCAAAGAGATAGCCGGGCTTGCTCCTGTTTCCCCCGTTTTTGACGCACAGACGCTCAAACTTGCCATGTGGATGAGCAAATACTATATCCAGCCCCTGACCAGCGTATTAAGGCTATTTCTTCCCCCCGGCAGAAAGAATAAGAGAGCCCTTCAAAAGAAGGGACAGGGCTATAAATACAGGACAATGATAGAAATCGATAAAAGCGCCTATGGCAAAGTCATAAATGATCCGGAATGGAAGAGGAGCAAAGCTCAAAAAAGAATATTGGACATGCTTGACCGGAGAGACAGCGGGACGATGGAAAAAGCTATACTGCTAAAGGACTCTTCCAGCGGCTCCATAAAAAAACTTATTGAAAAGGGGCTCGTAAAGCAAAACAAGCAAAGAGTAAGGCGGGATTTTAGATACGGCAGCCTTCCGGGGGGCAGCGGTACGGATATTATCTTGAATCAGTATCAAAGAAAGTGCATCGATCTGGTAGAGAATAGCCTTAAGAAAGGGGAAAGCCGGAAATTCCTGGTACAGGGAGTCACCGGCAGCGGCAAGACCGAGATATATATGAATATCTGCAAGAAGGTCATATTAAGCGATAGGAGGGCATTAATACTGGTGCCGGAGATATCCCTTACACCCCAGCTCTTTTCGAGATTTGAAAAAATGTTTGGCCGCGAGGTAGCGGTCTATCACTCCCATATGAGCGATGGAGAAAGATATGATAAATGGATGGAAATACTTGAAGGGGAAGTAAGGCTCGTCATCGGCACAAGGTCCGCTTTGTTCACTCCGATCAAAGATATAGGGATAATAATAATAGATGAGGAGCACGATCCATCTTATAAGGAAGGATCCATGGTCAGGTATAATACGCGGGACGTGGCAGCAAGGCTCTCAGAAATAAAAAATATACCGCTTTTAATGGGAAGCGCCACGCCATCCGTCACTACAAGATATATGGTAGATAATAGAAAGGATTATACGCTGCTGAGGGTCCCGGTCAGGGCCCGGAGTTCAAAAAAGGTGAAAAGACAGGTCGTGGACCTGCGGACCATAGACAGGAAAAAGGAAGATGAATTTATAACTCCGGCGCTTCATAAGGCAATAAGAGAAGAGCTCGAGAAGGATAATAAAGTAATAATATTTATAAATCGGCGGGGTTTTTCAAATTTTGTGGTTTGCACCGGATGCGGCAATGTTCCCGAATGTCCGGCCTGCGAACTTTCATATAATTACCACCGCGACAGCGGTAAGCTTATATGCCATCACTGCGGCAGGGAAGAAAAATATACAGGTGTCTGCAGACAGTGTCAGACGGCAAATCTTTTTCTCGCAGGAAGCGGCATACAGAGAGTAGAGGAAAAGATAAGGGCCAGATTCGGGGATGTCCCCATATATAGAATGGATTCGGATATCACCAAAAAGAAGAAATCACATCAGGATATAATCGGAGGTTTTTCCGCCCCGGGAAGAGCTATGATGATAGGGACGCAGATGATAGCCAAGGGCCTTGATATAGAGGATGTCACTCTTGTGGGTGTGATAAACTGCGACGGGATGTTTTCACTGCCGGATTACCATATGAATGAAAGAGCATATCAGCTGATAACGCAGGTAGCTGGAAGAGCAGGAAGAAAGGACAAGGAAGGCAGGGTCATAATACAGACCTATAGGCCGGATGCGGGGGTTATCGCACATCTTATGGATGAAGATTATGAAAAGTTCTATAGAGAAGAGCTTGAGAGCAGGAGAGAGCTTTCCTACCCTCCTTTTTCAAATCTTGTAAATATAATAATATCGGGCCATAATGCATTGGCGGTAAAGGATGAGGCAAAAAAATTACTGGATAAAATAAATAAAGATATTAAAATAAATACTGATATACTGGGACCGGCTCAGGCACCTTTTTATAAGATAAATAAGTTTTACCGCTGGCATATACTTTTAAAGACAAAAGAAATAGACAGTCTCACCCGGGAGCTGGGAGAGCTGCTCAAAAGCTATAGGAAGAATAAGGATATAAGGCTCATAATAGATATCGACCCGGAATGGATACTATGAACAGGAGAGGGACATGGCAATAAAGCAAGTAAGAAAGATCGGAGATCCGGTTCTGAGAGAGACTTCAAGTGAAGTAGAAAAAATAGACCGGAATATGCTAGACCTGGTCAAAAACATGCTTGATACCCTCCAGGATGAAGGAGGAGTAGGGCTGGCTGCCCCGCAGATAGGCATAAAAAAGAGGGTAATAATAGTGCGGTTTGAAGATAAAGTACAGACTTATGTCAATCCTGAGATAGAGGTCATGGGCAATGAAATGAATGAAGACGATGAAGGGTGTCTGTCCATATATTCAATCCAGGGTTTTCGGGTCAAAAGATATTCAAAAATAAAGGTAAAGGCTGGCGATCTCAGGGGGAGATCTGTGGAATTTATAGCAGAGGATCTCCTTGCGAGGATAATCCAGCATGAAGTGGATCATCTAAACGGCAAACTGTTTATTGACCATCTCGATGCAGATTCAAAGATGGAGCTTCTAAAAAAGATTGATGAGATCACTTCATAAAATTATTTTTTAAACCATCTTTTAAGAATAAGGAGATAATATATTGAAAATAGCATATATAGGCTCTTCTGAGTTCTCGGTGCCTTTCCTTGAAAAGATAGATGATTCGCGCCATGAAGTGACAGGGGTCTTCACATATAAGGATAAGAAAAAAGGAAGGGGCAGAAAACTGCTGTCAAATCCTGTGAAGAAATGTGCAGCAAGCAGGGGGATTCCGGTTCATGAGATCTCAGAATGCGGCACTGTCTTCATGGAGAAGCTTTCAGCGGTTCCGTTTGACTATGCGGTAGTAGTGTCTTTCGGGATGATACTCCCGGCGGAAGTATTTAAAAGATGGCCGCAGTCCTGGCTCAATGTCCATCCATCTATGCTGCCTGCCTATAGAGGTCCGTCTCCGATGATAAGCGCTCTTCTTGAAGGGGCAGCTGTTACCGGAGTGACCATAAATGAGGTAGTATATGAAGTGGATACCGGCAGGATCTTTGCCCAAAAAGGCTTCAGTATAGCCGATTCTGATAATCTGGATGATCTTGAGAAAAAGGCGGTAAAGTTCGGGGCTCCTCTTCTTATTAATGTGCTTGATCTAATTGAGGACACCGGGTATGAGCCCCGCCCCCAGGGAAACAGGGGGATCACCTATACAAGAAAAATCACTGCCGGCGACCTCAGGATAGACTGGTCAGGAAAAGCTGCAGAAATAGTAAACAGAATAAGGGCCCTCTCAACAAAGCCGGGCGCCTATACGGAATATAGGGACGGGAAGATAAAAATACTGAGGGCATCTGTTATTGCAAAAGGCAAAAAGGGCGCTTCTGCGGGGGAAATAATCTATGCTGATAAAAATGAAGGGCTCATAGTGAATTGCGGCGGAGGCGGGGCAGTAAGTATTGAAGTGCTTCAGCCGCAGGGGAAAAAGACGATGGATCATAAAAGCTTTATAAATGGATATGGACCCGAAACAGGTTCTATTATGGGAAAGTAAAAAAAATGAGTACAGGAAAAATAAATCCCCGGGCAGCGGCTCTGGATATACTGAACCGCTACTTCAAAAAAGACAGTTCACTTAAAGAACTTATTTCAGAGAGTCTGGAGAGATTGAACTATTCCAGCCTTGACCGCAGATTTATTTTTAATATTGTCAAAGGGACAGTCAGATATGTATTAAGGTCCGACTTTATTATATCAAATTTATCAAATAGAAAAACTTCCAATATCGAACCGGGCATACTTAATATACTGAGGATGGGTATCTATCAATTTCATTTCATGGACAGAGTTCCTGCATACTCGATCGTAAATGAGAGCGTGAAACTTGCAAAAGATGTTAATAGAGCTGCTTCCGGCTTTGTGAATGCGGTGATGCGCAGGGCATCGGAAATAGACGATCCGGATAAGTATCTTATAGATATGCTTCGAAAGCAGAAAGCCGGAGACGAAAAGAAACTATCGGTCATTCACTCATTTCCGGAATGGATGATTAAATACTGGACGGGTTATTTTAAAAAAGAAAAAACCGCCCGTATCTGCGCCCGGCTTAACCAAATCCCCGGATTCTATATTAGAATAAATATGGACAGGTATATAGAAAAAATAGGTGCAGATGATCCAGTGGAATGTACATATGCCGGAATCCTGGATGGACTTAAAAATATAAAGGCAGAACCGGCCGGATTAGCTGCCGGCGGTATTGGCAGACTTGAGGGGGGCTTCCGGAAAGTATTTGAACCGGCAGCTTCAAGATACTTAAAAAAGGGACAGCCGGTATTTAAGGAAGCTGCCCTGATCTCATCGGCTATGGGGCTTGAAAAGGAAAAGCTGTATAGAGATGGCATTATCAGCGTACAGGACATTTCATCTCAGATGGCCATAAAATATTTCCTTGAACCGGGGCCGGAAGAAAAGATACTTGACTGCTGCGCCGCACCCGGGGGAAAGGCGTCATTTGCGGCACAGCTTATGAAAAACAGCGGATATGTACTGGCAGTAGATAAAAGTACGGAGAAAATAAAGATCCTTTCAGAAAATCTGAAAAGGCTGGGATCAAAAAATGTGGACACTCTTCTTTCGGATTCTTCCATGCCTGGATTTCTCGACAGGATGAAAAACGATTATTTGGATTATTTTGACAGCATTATTGTTGATGCTCCCTGCAGCGCACTGGGGACTATAGCAAAAAATCCCGGGGCCAAATATAATAAAAATTTTAATGACATAGAGAGGCTTTCAGATCTGGCACTGGACATAATGACTGCCTGCGATCCCTATCTGAAAAAAGGCGGCAGGATGCTTTTCTATACATGTACCATATCCCCGGTAGAAAACGGACAAACAGTAAGGCGCTTTTTAGATTTGCTAAAAGGCAGATATGCAGTAGCCGAAAATATTGATACTGCAGGTAATCCTGTAAAAATGGAAATGGAGATAATGCCGTATTACCTTGAAAGCGAAGGCGGATATTTTTGTGTCCTCAAAAAGAAGGTCTAAAAATAAGCAAGTAAAGGTCAGACTACTTTCTTTACTTTATTTGCCTTAAGGCAGTTGGTGCAGATATGTATATTTTTTACTTTCCCGTTTATCTCCACTCTTGCTTTCTGTATATTAGGTTTAAATACTCTTCTTGTCTTTTTATGTGAATGGCTCACATTATTTCCAAACATCGGCTTTTTCCCGCAAATATCACACATCCTTGACATTTTTCTCTCTCTTTTCTATATATTTTACTTATCTACTTAAAAATATTCCGGTAGAATAAATAGTTATTTTTTAAAAATTTTGGTAAGTTATAAAAACTCAAGGAATATTATCACTTTATTTTATTATTTTCAAGAAAAAGCCGGCAGGGTTGGCAAAGTAAAATGACAGCTAAAATATGAGAAGGACCGATATGCTGACATTATTAATAAATTGATATAAAAAGGGAAACTATTAATAAAGGAATTAGTCAGTTATAAATGACTAAAAGAATATACTTGTTATAATATCGGGAGCCTGTCCGGGAACTATTTGAAAAACTATTATTAATAATGGTGGGTCATATATGGAAAAAAGAATAGAGGAAAAAGTACTGGAAGAGATTGCGGATGTTGTTATTTTTCATTTCAAAAAGAATGAATCTAAAATAAATGATATGAATGTATTCCCTGTGCCCGATGGAGACACGGGGACAAATATGCTTCTGACCCTGAGATCCATTAAGGAAGGAATAATGGGGACAAGGAATCCCACTATAAAATCAATCCTTGAAAATGCCTCAATGGGGGCGCTTATGGGTGCAAGGGGTAATTCAGGAGTAATACTTTCACAGATAGTCGGGGGATTTTTTGAGATCCTGATAAAAAGCGAACAGTTTGATCTTGATACGATCAGGGAAGCTCTGAGATCATCCAGGGATGTAGCATATGGATCCGTTCAGAACCCCACAGAGGGTACGATGCTGACAACAATCAAAGATATATGCAGCCATGTAGAGGAAATATGCGAGGACGATAAGGTTGAGGATATGAAGCTGGAGAAACTTCTTGACAGCATAATAGAGGAAGCAGAAAAGTCAGTCGAGAGAACAATATTTTTACTTCCGGTCCTAAAACAGGCCAATGTCGTGGATGCAGGCGCCAGGGGGATCCTGGAAATACTGATAGGCATAAGGCACGCATTCTCAAATCACAGCAAGGTAAATGGCAATCTCAAAATGAAATTATCCAGCGGCAATGGTTCCAGAGGAAAGAAGACTGCGATCATCAATAAGAGCGGAAGCTTAAACGGCGGGGACGGCCGGATAGAAAATATAATCCAGGAGGGGACCATGGGAAAGAACAGGGACCTTGAAGAAGTAAAACTCACATCTGAAATAAAATATACATATTGTACCGAGCTGGTCGTAAAGGGAAGCGGTATAAATATTGAGAGGCTGAGGGAAAAGATTGAAAGCTATGGAGATAGCGCCCTTATAGTCGGCAATGAGAATCTGGTTAAGATCCATGTTCACACAAATTCACCGCAGAAAGTATTGAACCGGGCGATGAGGGCAGGGAGCCTCCATGACATACAGATAAATAATATGAAGGACCAGAGGCTGGAAATAGTCGGCACAGAGGCAGAGAAGAAAGAAGCCGGCCCGGCGATAAAGAGGGCGCATATAGTTGTCTCAAATGGAGAAGGGCTTGAAGAAATATTTAAAAGTATCGGAGTTGATATCATATTAAGCGGGGGCCAGAGCATGAATCCCTCTACTTATGATATTGTAAAGGCAATAAATAGCCTTGACGCTGCCGAAATACTGATCTTTCCAAATAATAAAAATATTATCCTTACGGCAAACCAGGCCAAAAAACTTGTAAAGAAAAAAACTATAACGGTCGTACCGACAAGGACGATCCCCGAAGGAATATCGGCTGTGCTGAGCTATAATCCGGATGCCGGCATGGAAGAGAATGCGTATAATATGGGACAGGCCATTAAGATGAGTAAAAGCGGTGAGATAACACGTGCCGTAAGAGATGCAAAATTGCATGTCGGAGAGATAAAGAAAGGTGCATATATCGGACTCTTCAATGGCGAAGTCAAAATAATCTCAGACGATATAATAGATGCGGCAACGGACCTGATAAGGGATATGCTGGACGGCAATGAAGAGGTCATCACATTCTATACGGGAAAAGAGGCGGACAGTGCGGATATTAAAGCTTTAAAGGAAAAGGTCGCAAAATTATATCCTAAGATAGATCTGGAGATTCATAAGGGCGGTCAGCCTCTTTATCCTTTTATTTTTTCAATCGAATAGCGGCAAATGGTGATTTTCTATCAGGATAATCTCAGGAAAATTCAAAGGCAGGAAGCTAAAAGCACCTTCAGATTACAGCATAAGACCGACTCTGGACCGCGTGAAAGAAAGTATTTTTAGTGTTCTCGGCAGCAGAATAGCAGGCATGGCAGTGCTCGATCTTTTTTCGGGGACCGGATCCCTGGGGCTTGAATCCTTAAGCAGGGGCTGCAGCCTGGTATATTTTGTTGATAAAGATGCTCAATCCATGGATCTGATAAGATATAATACTGAAAACCTGGCTTCAAACCAGACAGATATTGGAAGCTTTGAAATAATACAAAAAGATATATTGGAATATTTAAGGTTTTGCAATATTAAAAAGTGGGATATAATCTTTCTTGATCCGCCATACAGGATCGATGCGGATATAATGAAAAGTATTTTTGATATTATTGCGGAAAGCGGCATTGCTGCAGAGAAGACTTTGCTGGTATATGAGTTTTTTTTTAAAAGAGATATAGAAGAAGAGATTGGGAAACTTAAAATAGTGAAACAGTCTTTTTTTGGGGACAAGAAGGTCGTATATCTTGAGCTTAAGGAGCCTTCCGGCAAGTAGCGGCAGCAGGCCCGGAGATTTTTTATGGAAAAGACAGCGATATGTCCGGGGACCTATGATCCCCTTACAGAAGGACACCGGGATGTAATAATCAGGTGCTCCAGAGTGTTTAAGAAAGTAATAGTGGCGATCTCGAATAATACCGGGAAAAATCCATTATACAGTCTTGAAAAGAGGATGGATTTTGTCAGGCGCTCACTGGCAAATATAAGTAATATCGAAATCGCACCTTTTGAGGGTCTTCTCGTAGATCTGGCCAAAAAGATGGATGCAGAGGTCATTGTCAAGGGACTGAGGGCGATATCGGATTTTGAAAATGAATTTCAGATGGCGCAAATAAATAAAAAATTGAAACCGGAGCTGGAGACGATGTTTCTGGTCACCAATCCCAGATATGCATATTTGAGTTCCAGCGCAGTAAAGGAAGTGGCCGGATTCGGGGGGTGCATTACCGGACTCGTACCGGAGGAGATCGAGAAAGAAATAGTAGAAGGTTTTAAAAGCGGAGTGTTTGACTGATATATAAATAGTAAAACCGTATATGAAAAGAGAGCAGGATGAATACATTAGAGATCATAGACCGAGTAGAAGAATTACTTGACGGCGGCAAGAGAATACCGTTCTCAGCAAATATCATGATAAATGGCGATGAAGTATATGACCTTATCGAAGAGCTTCGGAATGTAATGCCGGAAGAATTCAAGCAATCCCGATGGATAGTCAGGGAAAGGGAAAACATGATAGAGGATGCCAGAAAGCAGGCCGAGAAGATCGTAAAAAATGCTGAAGGAAAGGCCGAGGCACTGGTTGATGAGACAGAGATCATGAAGAGGGCCACAAGAAAATCCGAAGAGATAATGTCCAGCATTGAAGCGCGTGCCAGGACAATCCGCCTTGAAGCAGAAGATTATGCTGATGAAAAACTGGCAAATCTGGAAGCTGTGCTCCATAAGCTGTTAAATTCTATTGAAAAGGGGAGAGGACAATTTAAGAATACTCTTTCCTCCAGTAAATAAAACAATCTGCAGCAGATAAATGTGCAAGAAATTCCGGTTTTAATATTGCTATATTTATGATATATTATTTAATTTGTCAGGCTTATAACAAGTTTGTAACAAAATATAGAGAGGAAGAAGTAAGTGGCTGTTCCAAAGAGAAAAATATCCAGAACAAATAGAGATAAAAGACGTACCCATGACGGCATAAAGTTATTAAATATAACAGAATGCCCGCGATGCCATAGCAAGAAGATAGCGCATCATGTCTGCATAGCGTGCGGGTATTACAAAAATACCGAGATCATACCGCAGGAAAAAGATAAAAAGGCAAAGGAAAAAGCTCCCCAGCCTGAAAACAAGGGGAAAGAACCTGCGGAAGTAAAAAAATAAAGATCACATTCAAGCAACCGGAGGGTTAGATTTTGAGTTTTAAGGATTTTTTTTGTCCGGCTTCTGTGGCAGTTATAGGAGCCGCGAGAGAAGAAGGAAAAGTCGGGCGCATTATTTTTGATAATATTATTGATTCCGGATTCAAAGGAAATGTTTTTCCTATAAATCCAAAAGCCAAAGATATAAACGGGCATAAGTGCTATTCTTCAATAATAGACGTTCCGCAGGATGTCCAGCTTGCAGTCATAGTGATCCCTGCACAATATATTTCAAAAACGCTGGAAGAGTGTTCTGAAAAAGGAATCAAAAATGCAATCATTATATCAGCCGGCTTCAAGGAGACAGGAATAAAAGGAGCCAAAAGGGAAAGAAGGCTCATAGAAAAAGCCAGGGATTACGGTATAAGGATACTGGGACCTAATTGCCTGGGAATGATTGATTCCCAGTGTCCGATAAATGCATCATCCTCTGCAAATATGCCCTCAAAGGGAAAGATAGGCTTTATATCTCAATCGGGCGCGCTTCTGACATCTGTGCTTGACTGGGCGAAAGCATCCAAAATAGGTTTTTCAAAAGTAGTATCCCTTGGAAACAAAGCAGATATATCAGAAAATAGTCTTTTTGAAGCATGGGGGGCCGATCCAAATACTGATGTGATTACGGCATACATAGAAGGTGTTGCCAATGGCAGGGATTTTATAAGGATATCCTCCAAGGTATCCAAAAAGAAACCTATAATAATCATCAAATCAGGAAATACCGATGCAGGAGCCAGAGCTGTATCATCCCATACAGGCACGCTTGCCGGATCAAGCAAAGCATATGATGCAGCATTCAAACAGTCCGGGATCATCAGGGCTGATACGATAAAGGAACTTTTTAATTATGGCAGGGCATTTTCATATCAGCCATTGCCCGAAGGGAAAAGAGTCGCAATAATCACAAATGCCGGCGGTCCGGGCATAATGGCCACTGATGCATGCGAGATGAACGGCATACAACTGTCAAGTTTTCACACTGAGACGATTGAAAAACTAAAAGATTTTCTGCCCGATGCCGCTAATCTATATAATCCGGTAGATGTACTTGGAGATGCTCTTTCAGACAGGTACAAAAAGACGCTTGAGATAGTGATAGAAGACAACAATGTGGATGCAGTTCTGGTTCTTTTAACACCGCAGGCAATGACAGAAGGTCTTGAGACAGCAAAGGCGATTGCCGGGGTGATGGAAAAAACCAATCGTAAAATACCTATAATGACAAGTTTTATGGGGGGCGATGAAGTCAAAAGCGGCATTAATAAGCTTATAAAGAAAAAGATACCCAATTTTGATATTCCTGAAGATGCAGTCGGGGCCCTGAAAGTGATGATGGACCAGAGTGATTGGATCAGGGAGAAGCCTCATCCCATAGTAGAGTATAATGTGGATGAAGAGAGGGTAAAAGAAGTATTTGACAGGTGTAAAGCTGAAGACAGGCTGGAGCTTGGAGAACTGGAAGCCAGAAAGATACTTGAGGCTTATGGGATAGCGATCCCCAAAGCAGAAGTGGCGCGCGATATAGAAGAAGCCAAAAAGATAGCGAAAGATATTGGATATCCCGTGGTCCTCAAAATAGTATCGCCGAATATTTTGCATAAAACCGATGTCGGTGGTATAAAAGTAGGCATAGAAGATGATAAAGAACTTGAAGAAAACTATGATGATATACTCTTCAATGTAAAAAAATACATGCCAGGCGCCAATATTTCAGGTATACTGGTACAGGAGATGGTCATGGATAAAAAAGAGACCATCATAGGAATAAGCGAAGATCCTCAGTTCGGGCCGATGATAATGTTCGGACTTGGCGGCATATATGTAGAGATCCTGAAGGATGTAGCATTCAGGATCGCGCCAATAAGTGATAAGATCGCAAAGGAAATGATATCGGAGATCAAGACCATAAAGCTGCTGAAGGGAACCAGAGGAGAGAAACCTTCAGATATTGAAAGTATTGTGGATGTCCTTCTCAGGATGTCTCAGCTGGTAACTGATTTTCCGGAAATAATGGAAATGGATATAAATCCCCTGTTTGTTAAAAAGCGGGGAGAAGGTTCAATTGCTGGAGATGCAAGAATAAGAATAGGAGGTTAGAAATGGTCCCGTTATACTTTATATCAAATCAACCGTTTTCAGGGAAAAGCTCTATGTGTGTCGGTACGGGCAAGATATTTTTAGAGAAAGGCCTAAAAGTCGGATATATGAAACCTGTAGGGACACTTCCTACAAAGGTGGGAGGCGTCACAACCGATGAGGATGCCCAATATATATATAATACTTTTGAAACAGAAGACAGGCTTGAGGATATATGCCCCATCGTGATAACGCAGCAATACAATAGAGAGGGCCTCAAGGATGATAATTTTGCAAAAGACTTTATCGGGCAGATAGAAAAATCCTATAATAATATACAGAAAGGAAAAGATGTCGTCATACTTGAAGGCGCGAAAAGCATCGAGGACGGTTATTTTCTGGGGATATCTGCATTAAAGATCTGCGAGAGGCTAAAGGCGAAGACAGTAATGGTGTTCAGGTATGATACAGAGATGGTAGACGAGATCCTTCATTCAAAGGATGTGCTCGGCAAGCATTTCGGGGGAATAATAATAAACTGGGTGCCGAGAAGCCAGGTGGGATACCTGGAAGAGCTGGTATTGCCTTATTTAGAGAAAAAGGGCATTGATGTTTATGGATATGTAATATCGGACAAAATACTCTCTTCTGTCAGCGTCAGGGAGATGGCTGACCTTCTCGGGGGACAAATAATCTGTGCGGAAGATAAGGCGGAGGAGCTTGTAGAGACTTTTATGGTAGGAGCCATGGGGCAGGAACAGGCCCTGAAGTTTTTCAGGAGAAAGGCGAATAAAGCTGTGATAACGGGAGGCGATAGGGCAGACGTCCAGCTCGCCGCATTGGAAACACAAACCAGGTGTCTCATACTGACAGGTAATTTTCAGCCGTCATCAGTGGTGCTGGGAAGGGCCGAAGAGCTCGGGGTGCCTATGATACTTGTAAACTATGATACGCTTACAGCTGTTGAAAGAGCCGGAGAGATCATAGGACATGTAAGGTTTCATGAAGTAAAAAAGATAGATAAAATAGTGGAAGTCGTCCGGGAATATATAGATACCGGAAAAATCCTGGAACTGTCCAAAAAATAGACACTGCTTCCAAGATTCAGTTCCTGGACAGGCTCCTGGGGGTTTAAGTGGAAAATAATTCTAAAAAATACTCTATAGTCGTAGATGCCATGGGAGGAGATCTTGCTCCCGGCGAGATCATAAAAGGGGCCCTTCTGGCACAGGAAAAGTCAGGAGTAAAAACAGTACTGGTAGGAAACCGGGGAAAAATAACTGCATCTGCATCAGAAAACAATCTTGACATCTCAGGTCTTGAGATAATAAACAGCCGCAGTGAAGTGTCTATGGATGAATCTCCCTCTGATGTCATCAGGAATAAAAAAGATTCTTCGCTATATATAGGTTCCAGGCTCGTACATGAAGGAAAAGGCGGCGCACTGCTTTCAGCAGGCAATACGGGAGCCGCCATGGCATGTTCGCTTTTCAATATCAAAAGAATAAAGGGAGTGCTCAGGCCCGCAATTGCAATCGTCATCCCGCTTGCCGGCTCAAAGTGTGTGCTGATAGACGGCGGAGCCAATGCAGACTGCAAACCGCAATATCTGGCTCAATTTGCCATTATGGGTAAAGTATATGCAGAAAATATACTCGGGATCAGGGATCCCGGCATAGGACTGGTAAATATCGGCGGGGAGGAAAAAAAGGGAAACGAGCTGGCAATCGAGAGCCACCGGCTCATAAAAGACATAAAGGGCCTTAATTTTAAAGGAAATATTGAGGGCCGTGAAATATTTGAGGGCCATGCAGACATAGTGGTAACCGATGGTTTCACGGGCAATGTAATACTGAAAGTGTTTGAGGGGCTGGCAAAGATGTTTTTTGGAGAGGTTCGGGAGGCTCTGACTTCATCTATTGCTTCAAAGATAGCGGCACTTGTCTTAAAAAAGCCGCTTACTGCGATGAAGAATAAATTTGATTATGAGACCTATGGCGGCGCACAGCTTCTGGGCCTGAATGCTCCGGTTGTAATATCCCATGGCAGTTCAAGGGCCAGAGCGATAAAAAATGCGGTATGTGTGGCACAGGAAAGTCTCAAGGCCGATCTGGTGGATAAGATAGAAAAAGAGATAAAAACTGCAATCAATTAAAACTTTTATCAAAAAATATTGTCAAAATTGATGAAATTATTTTTATATTAACTATAATAGTAGAAAACCAAAAAGCTAAAGGAGCAAAATATGGAAAATTTCGACAAACTCAAGGATGTACTGGTAGATGTTCTCGGAGTGAATGAAGATGACGTGAAGCCCGAAAGTAAATTTGTTGACGATCTTGGCGCTGATTCTCTTGACCTTGTAGAGCTTATAATGGCTTTTGAGGATAAATTTGAAATAGAGATAAGCGATGAAGAAGCAGAAAAGATGGCAACAGTAAAGGATGTCCTTGATTATATAAGCGCAAAAGGTAAATAGAACTTATCCATTCTGATAAACCGGATGCTGTATGGTATGCGGTTAAATATTTTTAATATATTAATTTTTCTTAATTCATGCGAGGAAAAACAGCGGTCAAGAGGCGGCGGAAAATAGTAGATGGACAATGAAGGAGTTTTGAGAAAAAGGGTCAGGGGCTGGCTTGAAAGTCTTGACATAGAACCAGAGGACCTGAGAGTATACATACAGGCCCTTACACACAGGTCCTTTGCCCGCCAGATGAATGTACATTCAAGAGGAAATGAACAGCTTGAATTTCTTGGGGACAGCGTGCTGTCATTTGTGATAACTTCATACCTTTTCAATAATTACAGCCATTTTCCAGAGGGCAGGCTTGCCAAATTGCGAGCCATCCTTGTAAATAAGAAGACCCTTTCAAAGATAGCTGTCAAAATAAAGATCGACGAGCAGGTGCTCTTAAGCGAAAATGAAGAATCATGCAGGGGACGCGAAAAGGATTCAATACTTGCAGATGCTGTGGAAGCTTTGATCGGGGCCATCTATATTGATGCGGGTACGGAGTTTGTCAGCCGCTGGGTACTGCAGAGATATGAGGAGCGTATCAAAAATATGATAGATGCTCCGCAGATATCTGATTTTAAGACCTATCTGCAGGAGGCTGCTCAGGCGGATTATTCAAAGCTTGTAAAATATAAGCTCACGAAGGCTGACGGTCCCGACCATAATAAAGTATTCTATTCAGAGGCCATGCTTGAAAACAGGAGAATAGGCAGGGGAAGGGGCAGCAGCAAGAAGGAATCCGAGCAGGATGCAGCCAAAGACTCTTTAATATCATTATATAATTTAGAGCTATAATAGTATCAGCTTTACGGAGAGGTAGAATTG
>CBEVGD010000003.1:0-39824 GCA_965549355.1 uncultured bacterium
GCGGTATAAGAAGCGGACTTGATATTGCGAAGTCGATCGCGCTTGGAGCCGATATTGCCGGAACCGCCCTTCCTATGCTGAAAGCAGCTTCGGTGTCTGCAGAAAGAGCCGGAGAACTTATAGATGAATTCGCTATGGGGCTGCGCATTGCTATGTTCGGCATAGGAGCAGCAGATATAATGAGTTTAAAAAATACAAAATCGCTTATAAAAAAAGGTAGGAATCTTTGATATATTCACCCGGACTATCAGCTGCCCTTGTAAAACATATGTATAGGAATAAAAAGCGGGGGAACAGATATGTTCCTTTTGTGCTCATGCTGGAACCTCTGTTTAAATGCAATCTCGCCTGCTCCGGATGCGGGAAGATCAGGGAATACAGGGATATGCTGGATAAGATGATGAGCGTAGAACAATGTATGGAAGCAGCGAGACAGGCAGGCGCACCCATAGTATCTATAACAGGAGGAGAGCCTCTCCTGCATCCTCAAATAAAGGAGATCACAGACGGGCTCCTGAATAAGGGCTATTTTGTATATCTCTGTACAAATGGACTGCTCCTTGAGGATTTCCTGGATGATATAGAGCCGCATCCGAGGCTGAGCCTTGTGATCCATCTGGATGGAATGGCAGGGACACATGATCATTTTGCCGGTAAAAAAGGTGTATTTGAGAAAGCAGTAAGGGCCATAAAGAAAGCCAAAAGACTTGGCTTTAATGTCAGGTCGAATACTACGATCTACAGCAATACTGACGTGGGAGAGATAAGCGAGCTTTTTGGCCTTTTAAAGGAAATAGGCACTGACGGGGTGCTGGTATCTCCGGCATTTAGCTATGAAGTCCTGGAGGAGGACAGCTTTCTTGCCAGGGAACAGATATTTGAAGTTTTTCAGGAGATATACAGGAGGCTTGCCGGTATAAGGCTGTATAATACACCAATTTACTGGGACTTTCTGCAGGGGAAAAGGAAACTTGAATGCATACCGTGGTCGACTCCTACATATAATCTTAAAGGGTGGAAGAGCCCGTGTTATCTTATAACCGATACACATTACCCGGAGTATAGGGAGATGCTTGAGAACACAGACTGGGAAAGATATGGAACAGGGCGCGATCCAAGATGCAGAAACTGTATGGCGCATTGCGGCTATGAGGCTTCATCAATACAGGGTAAAAAAAATATTAAAGATATATTAAGGCTCGCAAAATGGAACCTTACCGGGAGAAGCTGATTTGAGGGTACTTGTCACAGGCGCTACAGGATTTGTGGGAAGCCATATTGCACGCAGGCTTTTTAAAAGGGGGCATGATGTAAATATCCTTATAAGAAAGTCAAGCAATACCAAAAATATACAGGATCTGCCGCTGAAGATCCATTATGGGGATCTCAGGGACAGGAATACGCTTGCAGGAGCAATAGCCGGATGTGCGGGACTTTTTCATACTGCGGCCATGTATGGCTTCTGGGCCGCCGATCCCCGGGATTTTTACCGGGTCAATGTGGAGGGCACAAAAAATATTATAGGTGCCGCACTTGAGAAGGGAGTAAAAAAAATAATCTATACCAGCAGCGAATCTACTCTTGCCTGCGGGAAAGGTCCGAATGGCGATGGTCTTGAGCTGGCCGGCATTGATGATGTTTATGGGGATTATAAGAGGTCCAAACTTCTTGCCGAAATCGAAGTGCTAAAGTTGTGTGAAAATGGCCAGCCGGTAGTGATTGTGAATCCGACCACTCCGATAGGAAGCAGGGATATAACTCCCACGCCCACAGGCAGGATAGTGCTTGATATGCTCAATGGAGCGATGCCTGCCTATGTAAATACCGGACTTAATATCATAGATGTCGGGGATGTGGCCGAGGGGCATATACTTGCATTTGAAAAGGGCGGCCCGGGGGAAAGATATGTGCTGGGCAATAAGAACCTGACCTTAAAGCAGGTACTGGAAATAATAGCCGAAGTAGCAGGGATTGCTGCTCCAAAAGTACAGATACCGCTGGGAATTGCAAAGACCCTTGCATATTTTGATGAATTTATATCCGGGAGGATAATAAGAAAACCTCCGAGGATTCCTCTTGCTGCTGTAAGGACAGCATATAAATATAAATATTTTGACTGCAGCTTTGATACAGACAGGCTCGGCCTCAAACTGACACCTGTAGAAGCTGCATTTAAAAAATCGGTAAAATGGTTCAGGGAGAACGGATATGTCAAAAATTGATCTAAGAAAGCTTGACAGCAGTATAGAAAAAGCACAGGAGTATCTTCTCTCCAGGCAGCATGAAGACGGGTACTGGATGGGCCTTCTTGAGGCTGATGTGACTGTTGTGACAGACTTTATACCGCTTATGAGGATATTCGGCATAAGGAATCCGGAAAGAGAGAAAAAGGTTGTGAAATATGCGCTGGAGAAACAGAACAGCGACGGCTCCTGGAGCCTTTTTTATGAAGGAGGCGGAAACATAGACGCGACTCTCAGGACCTATTTTGGGCTGAAGATGTGCGGGATATCTCCGAAAAGGGACTATATGGAGAGAGCAAAAAGATTCATAATGGAAAACGGCGGCATAGAAGCGACCAATACATATACAAAGATAATACTTGCATTATTCGGACAATATAGCTGGAAGGGTATTCCGGAGATACCGCCGGAGATAATATATCTGCCGGGGTGGTCATATATAAATATTTATGATTTTGCCAGCTGGACCAGGGCGACAATAATGGCATTTAGCGTCATACTTTCCCTTAAGCCAGTGTACAGGGTCTCTGAAGATGAGAAGATACTGGACCTGTATAAGGATATCTCGCATTTTGAAAGACCGCTGCCATTTAAAGCTTCGGGACCGGGGAGTCTGGGAAATATATTCATTACCCTGAACCATGCTTTTAAAATGTGGGACCGGGTGCCTGAGACTCTCAAAGTCGGACGGACCGCAGCTCTTAAAAAAGTCGAGAAGTGGATAATCGGGCATCAGGAAGATGACGGCAGCTGGGCAGGCATAATGCTTCCCTGGGTATTTTCCCTGATAGCACTGAAATATCTTGGATATGATAATGGCCATCCTGTAATGAAGAAGGGACTGGCCGGACTTGAGGACTTTGTCATGGAAGATAGTGAGAATTTTATTCTCCAGCCTGCGACTTCACCTGTATGGGATACAGCCTGGGCGGTGATCGCTCTAAGGAAATCAGGGGCCGGAGCGTGCGATCCTGCACTGGCCAGGGCTGCACACTGGCTCCTTGACAGACAGGTACAGGTGGAAGGGGACTGGAAAGTAAATAATCCGCGTAATGAACCGGGCTGCTGGTCCTTTGAATTTGAGAATAAGTATTATCCGGATATCGATGATACCGTCCAGGTGAGCCTGGCAATCAGCCTGGTAAATACCGGAAGGGAAGAAGAAAAGAAAAGAGCCGTAGAGAAAGCAATGAAATGGGTGCTAAAGATGCAAAACAGTAATGGAAGCTGGGCGGCATTTGACAGGGATAATGATAAGGGACTTTTAAGGGACATACCTTTTGCAGATTTTGTAACTCCTCTTGATTTTGGCAGTCCGGATATTACCGGCCATGTGCTCTGTGCAATGGGCGAGCTGGGTTATTTGGATAAAAGGAAAATATTGAAGGCTCTTAGATATCTAAAGAAGAGCCAGAGAAAAGACGGCAGCTGGTACGGAAGATGGGGAGTGACCTTCATATATGGCACGAGCAAAGCGCTACAGGCCCTGGAGGTCCTTAAAAAAAATGGATTTTCTTTAAACGGATATAGCGAATCGGCCAGAAAGTCAATCAAATGGCTTGAGTCATGCCAGAATAAAGATGGCGGATGGGGTGAAAACTGCATATCCTTTGATAGGGACCGGTACTGTCCCCTGGGCAGCAGCACGGCATCACAGACTGCCTGGGCCATGCTTGGAGCAATGGGGGGAGATAATAAAAGCTCTTCCATAGACAGGGCCGCAGATTATTTGATATCTACACAGACATCCGGCGGCAACTGGTCGGAGCAGCATTATACCGGCGGAGGATTCCCTGGAACATTTTACCTGAAATATGAGCTTTATAAAGATTATTTTCCATTAATGGCTCTGGGAAAGTATAGGAGTGAGGAGTGATATGACGATGCAATCGAAACTGATGGAAGAAAGCAAAAAAAATGAGGAAAGGCTGAAAGCAATAAGCCCCTCCAACAGGATACTTTTAATATCCCACTGCTTGAGGTCCAGCAAGAAGTGCACAGCAAAGATGACAAAGGCGGGACTTATGTGCAGGGACGACTGTCCGGATAGATGTACAGTGGGAAGGCTGAGACTATTAGCTGAAAAAGCAGGCTATAAGGGGGTGTGCATAGCTCCCGGAGGATCCATGGCTCTAAAGTTTATAAAGGAAAACAAACCCGAAGGCATAGTCGCCATAGCATGCATGAGAGAGCTGGAGGAAGGCGTATGCGCCGTTAAGGAATTTGCAGGGATAGAAAGCGGTGAAGGCAGTTCTCCGGTGATTGTGCCGGTGCCGCTTTTAAGAGACGGATGCGTGGATACAGAAGTAGATGAAGAAGAAGCAAAAAGGATAATAAATCTATAAAAAAGTATATTTGTTTTAGGTGATCAAAAGATGATATGTGAAGTAGCGCCGGCAAAAATAAATCTTACGCTGGAAATACTGGGAAAGAGGGAAGACGGCTACCATGATATAAATTCGGTCATGCAGACCATAGACCTGTGCGATATCCTGACATTCTGGAAAAATGAATGGCTGCATGTAGTGCCGGAATACGGAAGCCTGCCCGGCAATGATACTCTTTCAACTCTGGATGGATGCAATTATCTGGGGGAAAACCTGGTATACAGAGCCGCAAAAATACTAAAGGATGAAACCGGTTATTCAGGCGGAGCTCTCATCCAGTTAAGAAAGAGCATACCTTCAGCTGCCGGTCTGGGCGGAGGATCAAGCGATGCCGCAGCAGCGCTAAAGGGACTCAATCGGTTATGGAAACTGGGACTCTCCACTGATGAGCTCATAGAGATAGGTGCAAAGATAGGCTCGGATATAGCCTTTTTTATACATGGAGGGACCTGCCTGATAGAAGGAAGGGGAGAAATAGTAAGACCCGTAAAGCCGCTTCCCGCTAAATGGTTTCTCATACTGCTTATCCCTATGATATTGAGAGATAAAACAAAGAGATTATATTCATATATTGACAGCTCCAATTATTCAGAAGGAAAGAAGACAGCTGACCTTCTGGAAAAAATAAAGGACCATTATGGGAATAAAGATAATCCAGGGCATGGAATCAAAAGCAGCCTGTTTAATGTTTTTGAGAGGGTGTATGACAATGGATGCGAGGAATTCAGGCAGTGGAAGGAATATACTGACAGACTGGACCTTGAACCTCTTCACCTTGCGGGGAGCGGACCCGCAGTCTATTATATTTCTGATGATGAGAAAGAATTACTGGATCTGGCCAATCACAGGCTTTCTGGCCAGAAAGAGATAAAAAAATATATTGCAAGAGCGGTACCTTAAAGGAGCGGGCTGCAAATGAAACAGGAGATAAGAAGCAAGACAACCAGAGAAAATATAATAGCTACAGCATCGCAGTGCTTTTCAAAGATTGGTTATGGCCGGACGGATGTAGGGGAGATATGCCGAAGGGCCGATCTTAGCAAGGGAGCATTCTATTATCATTTTTCATCAAAGCAGGATCTCTTTCTGGAGATACTTGACCAGTGGATAAAAAAAGTTGCGGGAAAGATGGATCATATCGGGATGACTTCACCAGAGATACTCGAAGTCATTATAGGGATACCGGATAATTTCAGCCCTCTCTTTGAAGAAATCGGAAATCAGCTTCCCATATTTCTTGAGATCTATGTTAAAGCACTATCGGATCCGGACCTTAAAAAAATTGTACTTAAATCCTATAAGAAATTTATAGTGTTTTTTACAGGAATACTCAAAAAAGGAATAGAGGACGGGCATATAAGGAGAATGGATCCTCTCGAAGGAGCTGAAATGCTATTTTCGATGACTATCGGCACGATCATGCAGGGACTTCTAAGACCCGGGAGCCGGGACTGGGCGGATCTTTCTAAAAAGAATATAAGGCTCCTTCTGGCTCCGCAGTGATCACCGGACTCCGGCTGCTGATCTGTAAACAGAGAGGGTCCTCTTTGCAGTTTCCTCCCATGAAAAGTCTTTTGCCCTTTTAATTGAAGCCTCAGAAAGCTTTTTTCTTAAATCTTCGTCCCGACAGACTTTTATTATATTATTTGAAAATCCGTTTACATCACCCGGTCTTAACAGTACTCCAGCATTTCCCACTACTTCCTTCATTGAGGAACTGTTCGAACATATAATAGGAAGGCCGCACCCCATAGCTTCAAGCGGGGGGAATCCAAAACCTTCAAAAAGTGAAGTATATACAAAGGCATCTGCCTGATTATAGAGCTGGATAAGCTCTCTGTCAGTGGTCCTTCCGGTAAATATAATATCGTCCTTATAGGGCGAGCCGTCCCTTTCGCTATAAGTTGCTTCACTTTTCCATCCGGTCCTTCCGGCTATGGCAAGCTTATGCTTAAAGTTCGGATAATTTTCCCTCGCAAGATTAAAAGCTTTAATAAGGGTCATAAAATCTTTTCTTGGCTCAATGGTTCCTACCGAGAGCAGATAGGGCCCGCCTATATTGAACTTTTCAGGGACCTTGCCGTCAAGTTCGCCGGCGCCCAGCTTTTTAAAAACCGGTTCTGCGGCAAGATGGATCATATCGATCTTATCTTTTTCTATTTCAAAATATTTATGTATATCATCTGCGGTGCTCTGTGATGAAGCCAGAATCCTTAAGGAGGTATTTGCATTTTTTCTGACCAGGCGGCTGTATTTCTTGATGAACCAGTCAAAATTGAATTCCGGATACCTCATAAATGCCAGGTCGTGGATGGTAAGCACAATATTTCTATTTAAAGTGGGCGGAATGAGATAGTCCATACAGTGGAGGAGATCTGCTTTAAATCCAAGAAGCTCTATGAAAGGGAATCTAAGGCGCTCATAAAGCTTTAGAACCTTATGGCTGGCTTTTATGAATTTAAAGCTGATATCAGCATCAGTAAATTCTTTTTTTAGATTATAAGCTATATCAAGGTATTCGCTGCTGCTGCAGGTGCCGAATAATAGATATTCATTTCTTTTATCTATAGAAAGAAGACCCCTTATAAGATTTAATATATATCTTCCGGCTCCTATATCCTGGCCGTGATTTATAAGAGAAGAGACTTCAAGGCCTATTTTAAGTTTTCTGGAATCTGTCATGATAATCTATCGATAAATCTATGAACGGAAATTGGCTCATATTCAAGCTTGCTGTGGAGTATGTCTTTAAAAAGGCTGGATTCTATAATGAATTTGGTACTCTCCAGGGTGGTCAGGTAATTTACGATGCCTTCATACCTTTCATTGCCGAGAAGAGCGAAGAGCCGTCTGTAGGACTGTAGAAGATTCGATATCGTATAAACCGGTTCATTGCGGGCAATATCAAAAAAGACAGATTCGCCCCAGCAATATTTGATGACATCCGAATCAAATATCTGTCTTGAGAACTGTATATACTGTCTTTCCTTTCTTAGCTTTCTTGCACTTTTTTGAAAGTCCCTTAAGATCTTTTTGGATACATGCCTGAGATTGGGGTCCCTGAAATTGGATCTGTGTATATTGTATTCATTGGATATTATTCTTTTAAGATTATTATCTTCAGAGTTTTTATAGGCAGTTTTAAGCTGGTTTAATTTTTGCCAGTAATATTTGGTCTGGAATCCGCTGGCCTCATCCCTGAAACTATATCCATGCCTGTGATGAAGTATTGCCTGGGGACAGGATCTGAATTTATATCCATGCAGATGCGCCCTGTAGCTAAAATCTGCATCTTCATAGAAAAGGAAAAATCCAGGGTCCACCGGACCCACTTTACCCTCAAGGAACGCTCTTCTCCTTATCATTGCAGATACAAAAGATACACCGAAGATATCCTCGCATCTATTATACTGGCTCATATCAAGCTGTCCCATGCCGTAGTGGCCAAGATTAAGATTACTATCTAAATATAGTCCTATGCTTTCTATGAATTCCTTCTGATAATACAATTTGATCTTCGGAGCCACACCGATGTACGAGTTTTCTGACTTATTTAGAAGGGATACCATCTGTTCGATGGCATCCATATTGTATACGACGTCAAAGTTTGATATTAGAATCAGATCCGAGCTGACATCGTTTATGGCCCGGTTCAGACCCCCGCCATAACCCAGATTTCTATTTGAATATATGATCTGTATGCCGGGAAATGCTATTTTTATCTCATCAAGTACCTCAGGATTGGAAGAATTATTGTCAAAGATCACTATCTCAATTTTTTTATATGTTTGCCTTTTCAATGAATCAAGACATTCCTTCATTACCGGATAAGAGGAGTTATAATTGACTATCACAACTGATACATCTATAGCCTTCCCGGGACTGTAGCGATTGATATCAGGTTTGGGCTGGATATCGCAGTCTTCCAGCTTTAGCATCTTTTTAATAAGGCTGTTATAATTGTCAACGCTGTTTTCCCAGGTGAAGTCTTTTGAATATTCTAAAGCATTTTTACCCATTTTTTTCCTGATATCCGGATTAAGGATCATTATCTCTAATTTTTCTTTAAACTGTTTATTGTCCTTTACCAAAAATCCTGTCTTCTCATCATTGGCTACTTCCGGATGGGCGCCGATATTAAAGCTTATTGTAGGTTTTCCAAAGCTCTGAGCTTCGGCAATAGGTAGATCAAAACCTTCCCACTCTGAAGCAGTGGTATAGATATCGCATGAATTGTATATTAAAGGCATTTGACTCTCGGGAGCATTTCCTATCGCGAGTATTCCCTGATTTTTTAAATACTCCTCATCATTTTTTGAACCATAGCCAACCGCCAGAAGCTTAAGATTCTTATGCCTGGAATAAGTTTCCTGATACATGGACACCAGCTCAGCAAGGCCCTTATATGGCTGATTGGTAAAGTTGAGCCTTCCCACATACAGAAGCAGGATATCGTCTGCGGATACCCCCATGCTTTCTCTAAAATCTGTTATTTCAGAGCTGGGGACATCTCTTATTTTATAGTGGTTGGCACCATTATATATGAAAGACGCTTTCTTCCTTAAGGAAAGGGGAAGGCAGCCCAGCAGATATTTGGATACTGTTACCAGCCCCTCAGCTTCTTTGAAATATGACGTATTCTGGGAAAAATTCATATATTTGAACTTCAGCCTTCTTTTGAGCGGCATATCGGTCACCGATACTATTCCATGGTCCACTGCGAGCACCGGAGCATTGAGCTTTGGAATGAGGCTGTAGAATGGAAAGGATTGGATTATAAACAGGTCCACTTGCTTGCTATTAAGATAGGGCACCAGCCTCCTGATCCTCTGTTCATAGATAATAGGGTTGGCGGCAGGTTTGAAATAATGAAGTCTTTCTATCCAATAGGATTTCCTGCTGGTAAAGGTCTCATCGAAATAATTGCAGTATACCTTAATGGAGTATCCCTTCCTGGCAAGGCCGTCTGCCAGCCGGTCGACTACCAGATCCACGCCATGGCCCCTGATCATCCTCTCGGTAATAAATGCTATATTTATATCTTTCATTATTTTCCTTATTTCATGGATTTTATTTTTAATCTAATTTTTAAATTATATAATATTAAAACTCCCAATGATAATAAATTCTGGAAAAACTATTATGGGCTCATTGCTCTAAAATATTAGTTTGACAAATAGTAAGCAAGGGGTTGAGGGTCCTCTTAAAACTAGTCCACCTAGAATGTCAGTAATTTGGCTTATTTGAGGTTTCACTGATATAATGAGTATCAATATTGATAGAGTTATAAGTGAGTGTGTCAAAGATTGGTTCTGATGGTTATTCACCTCCTGAAATGGAGAAGAGGGTAGAATCTGCCAGTGCGGTTAAATAAAAAGCAAATAATCAAGACCAAAAGGAGGAGTAAAAATGTTAAAGAAATTAACTCCAAACTTAATAGTCGATGATGTCAATGCTACAGTCAAATGGTACCAGGATATTCTTGGTTGCTTTGAAGTTGTTGTGACGGACCCTGATAAAGGCAAGCTGAACTGGGTATTGATGTCTTGTGAAGATGTAGAAATCATGTTTCAGTCCAAAGACAGCATTGCTAAGAGTGTTGAGGGGCTCACAAATAGTGGAAACGGTGGAAATGTAATTATTTATATAGAACTGGAGTATTTGAAAGGATTAAGAAAAAGAATCAAGGGTAAAGTGGAAGTAGTAAAGGATATTCATACTACTACTTATGGAATACAGGAATTTGCTATCAGGGATTGCAATGGGTTTATTTTAGTTTTTGCGGAGTGGTAAAAGTGAACAGAATTAAAAGTAGGAATACAGATAAGAGTAAGTACGAAGCCTGGGTAATAAGCCTAAAAAAAATATGGTTATAAACTTACAGATCCCAGAAGTACTATATTGGATTACTTAAGTAAAGAATCAGGAGTCAAAAGTGCTGAAAAACTATATAGGAGAGTTGTATCGATCAGAACATGGCAGAGTCATGCAGAAACTCAGGAGTATAGTTATTGAGGGGGTTTTTACACAGGCAAAAGACTTATTCTTCTTTTATCAAATAAAAGCTTAGCTCTGCTCCCGTACGACAAATACCTTGCCGTTACGTTCATACTCCATTACCGGTTCAAATTTCAGGTGTTTATTTTGCTGCTGAAACTCTTTCAATGCCCGCTGCTGCCCCAGTTCTTCGCCCTCAGTAAACGAGTACCAGTCGTCGAAGACAAGTACGGTCTTATTGGTAATCAAGTCCCCTAACCAATCCAGCGCAGTGCAGGTGGAAGAGTATAAATCGCAGTCGAACAGCACCACACCCGCACGCCTTGCCGGCAGATCTTTCTTTAGCTGCTCGTCCAGTGTATCTTCGTAAAAGCCCTCGATTAGCCGGATCTTTTCGAAGTCCACGCCGTATTTGCGCAGATTTTTCTCCACCCGCTGGCGCGTGCAGGTAAATTGGCCCTTAAAGAACCGCCCACCGGTCTTGTCCACATCCTCTACCTGAGGCAGTCCCTGGAACGAGTCAAATCCATAGAAGCGTGTTTCTGTCAGCCCCAGCCGCCTGGCGGCACGATAAGCCGAGAAAAATGTGTAGCCTTTGTATATCCCAAACTCGTAGTAGTCGCCAAACGGTTCGCCAGCATGCAGGTCCCCGGCTAACTTGAATGCCCGGTCAATCGCATCCGGTGCTCCCGGGCTTAGCGACTTGAACCCGGGGTTCATGGCATGATATATTCGCGAACCAAGCCGGAAGAGCGGCGGACAATGCCGCAAGACCGACTCAAGCTTCTTCTTTATAACCATCGCCTCTCCCTTTTCTCTTTGTTTCGATTTAGATTGCTTCCCAGCCTCCCGGGCAGTTTAACCCTGAGTTGGCAGCCCATGCTCCATCGCCTTAAATACCAGCATTTGTTTTAGGTTTATCTATCAACCCTATTATTTCCTTCTATGTAATATCTATGAACCGAATACAGTAATATGTAACCGTTCACGGGCCGCTTCCTGCCTGCCTGCTGCAGGCAAGCGCCATAATGGATGTATTTCCGGCAACAGAGTCAGTATAATATAATCTCTTTAGGAAAATCAAGGGTAATTGTCATGTGAAACCGGATAGCAATGATAATAAATTCTCAGAAAACTATTAGAAGCCATTGCTTTAAAATATTGTTTAAAAAAAATTGTTTGTTATAATTTAGCCTAACTTTATAATCAGGTGTTTTAGGAGTTAAAAATATGGCAGATATCATGGATCATCCACTGATCTCTATCTCCATTATTAATCTGAATGGTAAAAACTATCTAAAAGATTGTCTTGAAAGTCTCGGGAAGCTGAATTACCCCCCGGATAAAATAGAGATACTATTAGTCGATAATGGGTCCAGCGATGATTCTGTTAAATTCATAAGGGAAAGATTCCCACGGATTAAAATAATACAAAACAGTAAGAACAATGGCTTTGCAAAAGCCAATAATCAGGCTGCCGAACTGGCAAAAGGCGAGTATATCGCATTTTTAAATAATGATACCAGGGTTGATAAAAACTGGGCAATAGAGCTGTTAAGGCCCATATATGAAAACAGGGAAGTAGCCGCTTCCGGTTCAAAGGTCCTTTCCTTTGACGGGAGCTCCATTGATTTTGTGGGCGGTATGATAAATTTTGAGGGCAAGGGTTTTCAAATAGACTATGGAAGGCCGTCAGAAGATGATAACCATGATATCAAAAAACTGCTGCCCTTTGTAAATGGCGGAGCTATGATGATAAGAAAGGATGTATTTCTGGATGCAGGCGGCTTTGATGAGGATTTCTTTGCATATTATGAAGATGTCGATCTTGGATGGCGTCTCTGGGTCCTCGGCTATAAGGTAGTTTTTGCCCCCGGTTCAATCGTATATCATCACCATCATGGGACATCAAAGATCTTTGGAGAAGACAGGCTGAGATTTTTAAAAGAGAGGAATTCATTATATTCAGTATTTAAAAACTATGATGACAGCAATCTTGCAAGAGCCTTTTCGGGGACCCTTGCAAATATATTTAATAGAGTATTTGTTGATCTGGACTTTGACTATGGGAAATATTATGACCTGTCTGCAGCAGAGGAGGACGACAGCAAAGAAGAGCCCGGGGTATGCATATCAAAGGAACCTCTGAGCTCGCTTGCCGCTGCAAAAAGCTTTTTTGACAATCTGCCGAAACTGGTGAAAAAAAGGGAGAGAATACAGGCCGCAAGAAAAAGAGATGATAAGGCTATCTTTTCATATTTTAAGGCACAGTTTATGCCTGTCTCAGCCGACCCTGTCTACCAGAGAAATCATATTGAGATATTAAAGAGCCTTGGCATCCATAAAATATTTGAGAAGGAGATTAAAAGAACGCTGGTGATCATATCGGGGGAAGTCGTTTCAAGCAGTATGGCCGGCCCTGCTATTAGAGTCTGGAACTTCGCGCGCGTACTCTCTGAATATATGAATGTCATACTCGCGGTGCCCAATAAACCGGATATGGCGGAGCAGGACTTTCAGATCATCCAATATAGCGATGAAGGGAAACTAAAAGAAATAATATCATCAGTAGATATGATCCTGTGTAATGGGATGACGGTATCCAAATACAGAAGTTTAAAAGATTCGGGGAAATACCTGATAATAGATATTTATGATCCATACAATCTCGCAACACTGGCTGAATATCAGGGTGAAAATATGAAGGAGAGATTGGAGATCCACAGCTCTATTCAGAAATATTTCAATGAACAATTTTACTATGGAGACTTTTTTATATGTGCGTCTGACCGGCAAAGGGACTTCTGGCTCGGCATGCTTGCAGCGCTGAACAGGGTCAATCCTTTCTCGTATAATATTGATCCGAGTATGAGAAAGATGGTAGATGTGGTGCCTTTCGGGATGCCATCGCATAAACCGATCCATACCGCTGATGTGCTGAAAGGCAGAGTAGAAGGAATCGGAAAGGATGATTTCGTTATAATATGGGGAGGCGGGATCTATAACTGGTTTGATCCGTTGACACTAATAAATGCTATGAAGATAGTAAGCTTCAAAAGAAAAGACATAAAGCTTTACTTCATGGGGATAAAACATCCCAATCCTGAGGTCAAAGAGCTTGATATGGCAGGGAAAACTGTTGAGCTGGCAAAAAGGCTGGAGCTCTATGAGAAAAACATATTTTTCAATTTTGGCTGGGTAGATTATGACCAGAGGCAGAATTACCTCCTTGAATCGGATGTCGGCATTATTACCCATCCCGGACATATAGAGACAAGATTTTCATTCAGGACAAGGATACTTGATTATTTATGGGCGGGCCTTCCTATAATATCGACAGAGGGAGATCATTTAAGTGATAAGGTGAAAACTGAAAGTCTTGGACTTATTGTAAAAGAAGAATCTCCGGAGGACCTTGCAGAAGCGATCATCAAATTGGCAGAAAAAGGTAGATTCTATGAGGATTGTATTGAAAACATAGAAAGAATTGGAAAGGATTATACATGGGATAAAGTATGCGAGCCTATTATAGGATTTTGCAAGGACCCTGTTTCCAATGCTCTTAAGCCATCCGATTCTCCAGATAGCCAAAATACAGAAAATCCCGGTGGTCCGGTAGATAAAATATCAGGGGTATACCTTATTAGAAGGTTCTTCTATCATCTTTTCCGCAGCGGACCGGGGAAAACCGCAAGATATTTATCAAATCATATGAGCCGCAAACAGGTTAAAAGGATTTAAACTTAAAAATGAATACAGAAAAACCGGGGAAAAAGATAGAGAAGAAGGCAATACTGCTCAGGGTGCTGATCGTAGTGATAGTAGTTACTTTTGGGGCGCTTCTTGTCAGGAAGCTTCTTAATCAGATAAGCATATTTGATATAAAAGAGGCTTTTTTTGGCATGTACGGGCCGACTCTTATCGGAGCATTTGCGGTACTGTTGATCGGCAATTTTTTCAGGGCTTACCGCAAGAACATACTTGTGGGTTCTGACCGCATAGGAATGGGGGATATGTTCCTTGTGTCGATGATAAGGAATGCATTTAATATGGTGCTTCCTGCCAGGACCGGCGAACTCTCATATATATATGTGCTTACAAACCGGTTTAAATTCCCACTTGAAGTAGGGGTAGCAACACTTATGGTAGCTCTCATATTTGATCTGGCAATAGTATTCTCATTGATTGTTATAGCGATAATTATCGTAGGGATCAATGCTTATTCTATTTCTTCGGTTTCGGTCATATTGATAGCGGCGGCACTTCTGATATTTTCGCTGCTTATATTATTTTATATCGCAAATATCATAGACTTTGTACTCATTGCCTACAGAAAAATTCTTAACAGATTCAAAGTGCGGGAAAATAGGCTCATATACCGTATCTATAAAAAGCTGCTGGATACCGGTAAAAATCTGAAAATAATAAAAGAAAGAAAGATATACTGGAAGGTGTACCTTTCTTCAATAGCGATAAGGGTGCTAAAATTTACCGGTTATTATCTTATAATACATGCAATACTATCTCCTATAGCTATGGGAGGATATAAGTTCAGCGATCTTAATTTTTGGGAAATACTTCTCGCCACGGCAGCGGCTGAGATATCAGCAGTACTCCCCACTCATGCACTGGCAGGATTTGGAACATATGAGTATGCCTTTGCCGTACCTTTAATGGTATTGGGTTTTTCAGAGAATACAGCATTAATTACCGGATTTACCTATCATCTTGTGGTGCTTCTTTATACTGTCGTGCTTGGTATATTATCGATGATAATAATCAGCATGCCTTTTTACCGCATTAAGAAAAACAAACCGGAAGAAAACAAACTATAATGGGCAGAGTGAAAATTTTTTTCAATAATATAGGCAAGGGGCTCTTAACCCCGGGGATCTTTGAAGACAGCAAGCTGTCAAAGAGGTTCTATAAATATTTTCTTACAGGGATGCTTATAAGGCTGATCCTGCTGCCGTTTTTTTTCCAGAGGGACCTTCTTTCCACCTATCAGAGGGCCGCAGAGACTGTATTTGCCGGAAATATGGCCTCAGGCTTTAAACAGATGCTTATAAGCATAATACATTCTTCGTATCTTTTTATTATTAAGAGCATAGTCCCGGCTGTGGGTGATTTCTCAACCATACTCCTGGATCCGGATACATGGACCTCATGGATAGGATTTGTAAGCAGCTATAATGTATTTACAGTGCTTGCGCTTTTCAAGGGGTTATATCTTATCTTTGACCTGATCTGCATGTTTCTTATCCTGAGGCTCTCTTTTGATGATGATCCGGAAGGGCGCCTGAATGTGTTTAAATTCTGGATGTTCAATCCTGTAGTGATATTTGTGCTGTATATATTTGCAAGGCACGATATTATAGGCGTATGTGCAACTATAGCCGCGCTGATACTGGCGAAAAAGGGCCGGAAATACTGGGCCATCATTGCGCTTGCAGTTGCTATCGCTTTGAGGTTCTTCCCCGTAATGATATTGCTTCCCCTTATAATATACCTTGCGAGGAGCAAGAAAGATTATATCGCGCTATCTGTTATCGGAGTATCGGGCCTGGCCATTGTAGAGGTCTTTTCAAATGTCTATTACGGGAAGAGCCTTATCTTCTCACTTTTAAATACCCAGCATTTCAATTATATACTGTCGGCAAAGCTCGACCTCATGATCCATGACAGGATATTTTTATTTATTGTGGCCTACTTCCTGATAATATTCAGCTTTATACATGCAAAGAAAAAGAGTTTTGACCTGCTGCTGAATTATGGAGCGATAATATATCTGGCATATGTGGCCCTTTGTTATTTTCATCCGCAATATGTACTATGGGCCATACCGTTTCTGGTGATAATCTTTGTCAGGAGAAGGACGCTTGCATACTATCACTGGCTGCAGTTCGGCCTCTTGATGATAGTGCTCATATACTGGGGCGACCTTGTGACTAAATTCGTTTTTGCCCCTATCGATCACAGGTTTTTTATATATATAACCGGACCCATACCATTTATTGAGAGATTCTATAGCTCTGCAACATTTGTAAATATCTTCAGGAGTATATTCTCTGCGGTCTCATTGTGGATGATATACCTGATATACAGGGACAACCGCAGGATCATTGGAGAAGGGCCGGCAGGAGACTAGACATGGCCAGAAAAAATATATATATAATATTAATAATGTTATTACTTCTCGCAGTTATAACGACAGCTGTTTCCGGGTGCCGGAAAGTATTCTTCATGCCCGGAGCAAGCTATGGCTATTATGTATGGGAAGAAGAGGGAAAGATCCATATATCCTGGAGCGTTGACAGGAAAGATACTGCTTTTTCCGGTTTCATAGAGACAGACGGCAGGATAGAAAGCTTTGAAACTGTGGATTGGGAAGAGGCAGATATTGCAGATGCGGGGGAGAATAGGATATCATATTCTTCGACTCTGGACGAAGGGGACTATACTGATGGGATGATAATCGAGATAGCAGATCATGAGTATATCGAGCTTGACCTTATGATAAATGGCGGCTATGACCTATCGAGGGTCCATCTCGGAGCATTTCTGGAAAATCCCACAAACAGTCCTTTCCGCATCGAAAAGGATCATTTTGATAATGTCAGCGGCATTCCCTGGTACGGGAGACATCCATTCTCAGGTCTTTTTTATAAGCTTTTTTCTAATAAATATTTTACTTTCCCATATATCTTTATACTTGGAGTCGTGATAATAGAGATCATAAGGATAACTTATGTTTCTACGAAGAAGCGCAAATCTCTCTATACCGCTATTTCATATATTATATTGATATGTCTGGAAATAATGGTATATTTTATCCTCAGGTTTTTTGTTTTATAAACTATATTAATACCGGGAGCATTATATTGAAGGTACTTCTGATTGGAGTCGACGGCCAGCTGGGCACTGATATAAGTAAACATTTCACAAAGATGGGTGCAGAGGTGCAGGGCCTTGTCGGGCTAAAGGAGATCGATATATGCGATTATAATAAGAGTTATGAACTCATAAGGCATTACGGGCCGGACATTGTCATAAACACGGCAGCATTCCATAATGTCGACCTCTGCGAGGATGAGATAGTGCAGGCTTTCAAAGTAAATGTAGCCGGTGTGAAAAATATTGCTGCCATATGCAGGGGAATGGATGTGCCCCTGATGCATTTTTCGACAGATTATGTATTTGACGGAAGAAAAAAGACCCCCTATCTTGAAGAAGACTGCCCCGGTCCCTTAAGCATCTATGCGATATCGCGGCTGGGAGGAGAAAGGGTAGTGCAGTATATGCTTGAAAAGTATTATCTTATAAGGCTGTCCGGCCTATACGGCCGTGCCGGTTGTGCCGGAAAAGACAATATTAATTTTGTCGAGACAATACTCGGGCTGGCAGATACAAAGAAACAGATAAAAGTGGTAGATGACCAGATACTTACCCCGACCGGTACAGTAGATGTGGCAGAGAAACTCTTTGAGCTTATCGGGACCGGCAGGTATGGACTCTATCATATGACAAATACAGGGAGCTGCTCCTGGTTTGAATTTGCATGTGAGATATTCAAGCTTGCCGGTATTGATATAGATGTAATCCCGGTATCAAGCGGGCAGTTCGGAGCAAAAGCGGCAAGGCCCGGTTATTCTGTTCTGGATAATGCAAACTTAAGGGAAGCCGGCCTATCGGATATGAGGGATTGGAAAGAAGCGCTCAGGGAATATATCAGGGATAGAAAGTAAATATTTCCGGTATTAAATTAATCATCAGAAATTTCTTTAATTGCATCTGATTCCTTTAATGCTATGCTTCTTGCAAGTTTCGTGATCCTTGAATCAAGTTCTTCCAGTTTGATAAATATCCGGAAAATAAGGTAAAGGATAAGCAAGATGCTGGAAACCATAAAGAAATCAAGACCTCTGCCGAATCCAAAGAAGCTGGCGATGATATGGCTTATATCCGGAAAAATGGAAAGAAATATCAATATGGTCCAAATCGAGGCCCAGAATATAAATTCATTTATAGTGAGCTTCTTTTTCCTGAGTCTTAGTATGACTTTAGTCAGTGCAAAAATAGCAAATATTATAGCTATGATCTGAATTGGTTTTATCATCAGAACCTCCTGATAAATTTAATTATTAAGTTTATCTTAAAAACCACCTGGCCAGCATCTTAAATAAGATATTCAGGCCATTGGATATCCTCTGGCCCTTTTTAATGGAGTAGCCAGTGTATCTTATTGTGACCGGGACCTCAAGATAGCGCAGCTTCTCCAGTTTGATCTTCTCTATTATCTCTGAAGCATGTTCCATGCCATGAGACTCCAGCTTCATCTTTGCAGCAGCAGCTGCAGTGAATGCACGAAGGCCATTATGGGTATCGGTCAGCATTATGCCGTACATTAAAAAAAGAATGAAGGCACCGCCCTTAAGTATTATCCGTTTTGTCCAGGGAGTATTGCTCTTTTTATTCAAAAACCTTGAGCCAAGGGCCACCTCAGCCTTATCATCAGCAAGGGGTGCCAGGAGATCGGCTATGTCACCGGCCATATGCTGGCCGTCTGAATCAAATGTGACAATTATTTCAGCACCTGACATAAGTGCATAGTCCAGACCGGTCTGTAGTGAAGAACCCTGCCCAAGGTTTATAGGATGCGATAGTACAATGGCTCTATTATCTTCTGCGATCTTGCCGGTTCTGTCATCGGATCCATCATCTACTACAATAATATTATTGTAGCCATAGTTTCTGAGGTCCTTAATGGCTCCATCTATACATTTCTCTTCATTGTATGCGGGAACGACTATGTATACTTTATAAGTTTTATCCAAAATATTTTGCCGGCTATTATGCTGATTTTTATATTGTATATCTTATTGGATATTTATTTCAATATCTTCTGCTCTGAAATATGTATTATGTGTGGTTAAGCCAAGCTTTACAGAAGCATCCCCCGGATTGGAGCCGGAGAGCTTTAAAATCAAATTGATCTGGTTGCCGGCATCTATTTTGTAATTATCACTTACCCACATAAAGGTGTCATTCACCTTTCCGGGATATTGAGATATATATCCTGATGGGTCCACATCATCCAGTTCCAGATTTTCTATTTCAAGTTCAAATGAAGTTATCTCCAGGTCCAGGGTATCATTATTGGTTATAGTATATTCAAGAATAAACTGTTTCCCTGCCGCCTTTGGAGAATTATCCAGGCTGTTTTCTATGTTTAAATCAAGAAGATCCAGATATCCGGCATAATCAGCCGGAGGTATATAGCTATTAAATTCGACCCTTCTGATATTACTGATATCTATAGTATTGAGATTTTCTATCCCTCCCCAATATCTTACTGCGCCGCGGTAGCCGGCTTCAGGGAGCAGAGGGATCTTCTCTTCGGAGTGATTATCATACGGCCAGGCAAATAGCAGGACCTCACTGCCCAGATGGGTTTCGATGGCTTCCCTGGAGCTGATCAATTCAGATAGGAATTCTTCATCATCTGCCAGTCCAAGACGTATATGATTTGCAGAGTGTGAGAGAAATTCACAGCCATAATCATACATTTCCCGAACCTCCGGCCATATCAGCATCGGTCTCATCGGGACCGGCCTGTCGGCGTCAAAGTAATTTACCACCCTGCTATCTTCTGTCTCCTTTATGAAATCTGTTACCAGAAATATAGTCATCTTATAGCCATATTCTTTTAGGATGGGAAAGGCATTGACATAAAGATCTCCGAATCCATCATCGGATGTAATAAGGACAGACTTTTCAGGAAGTACCCTTCCATAGTCAATATGGTCCATCAGGTCCTTAAACGTAATGGTCTCAAAACCAAAACTTTTTAATGTCTGGCAGAGTGCATTAAAATGATGAGTATATAATTCTATGGGTATTTCTATCTTGTCCTCAATAGCATGAAGTCCTATGATGGGGAGCCTTTCTCTTATATAAGGCTGTACCCCAAAAACCAGCAGACTCTCTTCATCTGAGATAAATTCTGAATCTTTTCCTTCATTAATGGATAATAATGCAGAGACAGGAGTATCTCTGACAAGCTCCTCTATGACTTTTAGCGATATGCTATGTTCTACTGACTGCCCCGCCCCGGGGCTCTCAATCACAAAAGAAGTAGATCCCGGGTCTGCCAGCAGCAGATCACCTGGTATTAATTTGACCTCAATACCGGCATCGGCGCCGCCAGAATTAACAATACTGATATCGGCACGGACAGTTTCCCCGGGATAAAGATCCCCTCCATTGATATCGATAAGCTCAAGAGTTGATCCTGTAAATGATACAGGAGCGGGCTCTGTCCCAATAGTCTCCGGATCCGTTCCGGGTTCACAGGATATAAGAGATAATAGAGCCAATAATACAATATTGATGCTTAGGAATATATAGAAATGCCTTTTAAATATGATTTTTAAATAATTGTTCAAAAATTCTTCTTATTATTTTTATATTCTAAACCTATTTATTTTCGGGCCCATGACATTAGAAAGTCATGAACCCTGCATACTGAGACTTTTACTAATTCGGTCACATTAATATAACACAAAAACATCAAATTTTTAAAAAATTTGTTTGCATATGGATTTTTACCATATTTTATTATTTAAACAGGTATATTTTTGGCATAAAATTTGATTTGATGTTTTAATAAGAAAGTGCCCTGATCAGGAAATAAAGATATTAAAGGAAAGATTCAATAGATTGAGAATGTCTGGCGATGTTCTTGCTATGGCAGGCATTATAATATTGATTCTAAAAATAACACTTTAAAAACTGGAGAAAAAGTGGCTGATAAAATAAGGGGTCTATATGGCAGATGGAAAAATATTATCTTTATGGCCCTTGCCTTTACCATACCTTTTGTCATATATGTGCTCACGCTGGAAAGAAAGCTCGTAGGAGGGGATACTACCTGGTATGCTCTGCAGATACCGGAAATGAGCATAATGGTCCCCACGGGCTATCCGGCTTTCAGCTTGCTTTTAAAGCTCTTCACTTTTCTGCCGGTTGGGGACCTTGCTTACAGGCTGAACCTCTTCTCCGCACTCTTTGGCGGCCTCACGATATTGTTTCTATTCCTTGCCATAAATAAGCTTATAAAAAATGAGATATTCAGCCTATCGGGTTCGCTTATATTCTCATTCTTATTTCCTTACTGGTCCATAGCTAATAGGCTGGAATTTGATACGTTAAACAGCTTTTTTATTGTACTTGTACTGTACTCAGCAGTTTTATACAACGGAATAAAAAACAGAAAATTTCTCTATTTTTTCTTCTTCTGTCTGGGTCTGAGCCTTACCAACCACCCTATTGCATTTTTTGTGGTGCCCGCAATACTGCTTTATGTAATAATAGAAAACTCAAAGATATTTAAAAGTTTAAGAGCCGTACTTATTTCCATACTTTATTTCATCCTGCCGCTTCTTTCATATTTTTATCTGCTTATAAGGTCCAGGCAGGGGCATGGGCCCGTTACTGATCCGGTGAAGCTCTTTTATTATATGACTGGAAGAAAGGTGACGGGAACGCTCCACGGAGGAACTTTTTTTGATGAGTCTCCCGGTCATGTGCTGGGTGTTATGGGGGATTATCTCTGGATAATCTATGATGCTTTTGGCCCCATCCTGATAATCGTAGCGGTGGCAGGGCTGGTATATCTTATCAGAAAGAACTGGAAATTTGGTTTATGTCTGATGCTCTTTATGGGATTCAATATAATAGTGCCGCCGCTTTATCTTCCTTTTGCTAATGACAATTATGTGATAGATTCCATGATCGTGGCTGCTATTTTCATAAGTTTTGGCTTCCTGCTTATCATGGACGGCTCTGCATGGCTATTTAAAAAAGCAGTCATGGACAGGAAGCTTTTAAAGGCGGACCGGTTCCTGAAGTATTTGATGATAGCTGCGATATTTATAACTTCAATGGCCATTCCAATTTTTCAGGTAACTCAATTTTATAAGGTACATGACCGTTCAGAGCCGCTTAGCATTTATAAATTCTGGGAACAGGCTTTTGAAAATATGGAAGAAGATTCGGTTATATACGTTCATGCTACTTCTGAGAATGTAGGAATGTTTCTGGACCGCTATGAGTATCATGATAAGAATATTGATTTTTATTGTTCCCGAACCCCTGGATATTCCCAGGAGAATGCCCTTAAGGATTTTGAGGCCGGAAGGGATGTATATTTTGTCGGAAGAGAAGCTCTGTTTAAGTTTATATTTAATACTGAAAAAGTAGGCAGGATTTTTCTGGTGAGAAGATATGGAGAGTTCCTTCAATTATATAAGACTACCGGTGTTTTTAAATCACTGAAGATAGACTATTCCATAGATGGTAAAGTGAAGGAATTCGGGGAAAAATTTCAGATAGAGTTTACCATTGAGAACAAGAACCCTGAACCGGTGCAGATAACCTCTATTGAACTGGAGCTTCCCGGCAATATAGATCTTCTAAATGTGGATCCGGAAGGATATATCAGCCAGGGCCCCGGTATGAGCCGCGGCATCTATATGTGGGTAAGTGATAACTATGTTGTCGATCCTGACAGTGAAGTAAACCTGATAGTGTATCTGCAGGGGACAGTGCCTGGAAAGGGCGTGATCAATTTCAGGATAACCACTCATGATGTATATATTGAGGCCAGTGGAATTGAGATAGATATAAAGTAGAACCGCACACTTAAAAATTTTATATAGAGCTGCATAGATGCTTAAAATCTGCAATCAAAGTTTGCGGATAAGTAAAAGTATTGCAAAATAGCAGGGTTTGTAGTAAAAATTATTCTAATTAATCAAGAATATATAAAAACAGTTATTTTTAATGGAACTTAAGAAACCGGCAACTATAGTAAAAAACAGACTGAGCTCTTCTTATAAAAAGTCTAAGAAACAGGCAGTTGGATCAATAAGCAGATTGGGCTCTTTGCTAAAAAAGGTTTTTAAAAAAATTAAAAATTTTCGGATAAAAATAAAATTGGGCAAGAAGAACATAATAATTATAGTATCAGTTTTCGTGGTGGTACTGATTGCTGCCGCAGCTGGATATTACTATTATTTCCACATATACAGTATGCCTAATTTCGAGGATGAATTGTATAATAATGTAGTTACTGCTTCTATGGAAAGGATCAGCCCCGGGGATTCTCTCACCTATAAAGTGAATTACAAAAATAGCGGATACCGCGATGTAGACATATTACAGATAACTATCGGGATCCCGGAAAACACCTCCCTTGAGTCAAGTACCGGGGGTGGGACCTATGATGAGCAAAACAGGCTGCTTCAGTATACGATAAAAAAAATACCCAGAGAATCTTCAGGAAGTATCGAATTTGTAATGGAAGTAGCAGAGCCGCTTGATAGCGGGACAGAGATCATTCCGGGAGAAGTGAAGTTCGATTATTCCATCGGAGAAGGAAGCTTTGAGAAACTTTTGGACAGCGGGGGTGGCCATATTGTTGAAAGCAGCCCGGACTTTAGCTCCCTTTCTGTTTCTTCTGTGGATATTAATGGAGGCATACTGGGGCTTGAAGATGAAATAAAATATACTATTAATATTAAAAATACCGGAAATATGATAGCAAGAGATGTAGAAGTAAGGAGCCGGTTATCACCGCATATGAGCCCGAACGGGAGCTACATAAGTCAATCCGGCAAGTATAGCGACGGATGCGTGGTATGGGATTTTGAAGAACTGCTGCCGGGCGAGCAGAAAACGCTGACCTTCAGGGCAAAGCTTGAGAGCGGCGAAGTCGGAGACAGGGAAGAGATAATAAACAGCACAGCACTTATCTATGGCGGCGAGGTAAAAGCTGAAAAAGAAGTTGTCAATATAGTAAGGCTTTTCCCGGACTTTTCTGAAAGTACCGCCACTATTGCAGATACAAATGGCGGAAGCTATCTATGGTCCGGCGATACAGTAAGAGTCAAGGTGACTATTAGAAATACCGGCCAGATAAAAGCTGATGACTACAGGCTCTTTTGCCCCATACCCGGTCCCGCAACATATGTAAGCAGATCAGGAACAGCTGAGGGCATCAAATGGAGCGATGATATAAAAGGGTTAATCTGGGACCTGAGCGGACTGGAAGTGGGGGAGTCAAAGGAAATAACTTTCAATATGACTGTAGATAGCAGCTATTACTATAAAAGCGGCACCATAACGACAGATTTTCATATTGCAGCCGGTGATGAGGATTTTGTCATCGAACCGGTAAGTATCTATATACAGGGGCATCCATACCTTAATGTTGTGGCGATGGGAGATTCTCTTATTGCAAAGTCAGACTGGGTACAGAGGCTGGATGGCAAACTTGAAGCGGCATATCCAGCTGCTGATTATAATACGCTTGCCAGTGCTGTGAGCGGTGAAGCTTCTTACCAGGGACTTGCCAGATTTGACGGCACAGTAGCTCCCCTGCATCCACATATACTTATTGTTGCCTATGGGACAAATGATGCCGGAGGGAGCTTAAGCTATTTTCAGTACAGTATTGATAGTATTGTTGCAAAGGCAAAAAATATCGGGGCCACTGTATTTATAAATCTGATAGGACCCATAAGTGCATCGGGCAAATCCAACTGGCCCAGATACAATGAAGTTATAATGGCGGTATCTGCCAAATATGGGGTGCCTGTTATAAATGTGACCTCGCCGCTTTCACAAAATACGGGCAAGTATTTGTCAGATGGGGTGCATTATACGCCCGCAGGTTCGGAAGTAGTGGCACAGACTGTATTTAATAGTATTTCCCAATACCTTAATGGTCTTGGCGGCAGGAGGTAAGGGCCTGTGAAGAGAATACTGCTTCTAAAAATATTATATTATCTTTTCTTTGCCGCAATTATATTTATTGTGCTTATAGTCTTTATAGATATAATAGATCTTCCATTTTATGAGCAGCATATGTCTAGTTTTTTTCATAAGATCATGAATATTCTTGATTTTTAAGCTGTCCTTTTATTTTCCTGTAAATTTACTATGCTGAAATATTGTCCCTTACAAAAGCATTAATATACTCTTTCGGTATCCCCATAAAGGTATCTCTGGCGATCCTGTCGCAGTTGTCGCATGGGAGATTCTTCATTATCTCTCCTGACTTAAACATCTTCCTCAGTTCTTTTATTTCCCGACCATTGAATATTTCCATTATTGAATTTTTACCAAGATCACCGAGGGATATCCTTCCCATAAAATCCTGTGGGCACGGATAGACTCTTCCATCAAAAAATATTGTAAGCGAGTACCAGGGAAAGGTACATGCGTGCTTTTTGCTTACCGTCAGGCTATCTGGCTCCGATCCGCTGTCATTCAGAAGGCCTCCCCAGTTGTGGGGTGTTCTTGTTATTATTCTATCCGGGCGGCGGCTTTCAAAACCTTTTAAAAAAGAATATCTCTGCTGCAGTCTTTCTTTAGTTTTTTTGCCGGAGCCATGCTCCATGACCTGTATGATTGTAAGGGGCTTTTTTGCTTTTAGCTCTTTCTTTATTTTTAAGAATCTTTTTATATTTTCCAGGGTTTTCTCATAGTCTGCACCTTCCCGGTTTTTCTCATATTCCTTCCGGGTGTATCCGTCAAATGAAAATGATATCATATCCAGTCCGGCAAGTATTATGTCCCGGCTGAGCTTTCCGTCAAGCAGGGTAGCATTGGTATGCAGCCTTGTTTTGATATTTTTTGCTGTTCCGTAAGATACCATGTCTGCTATCTGCGGATGAAGCAACGGCTCCCCGCGGTGGAAGAGATTTGCATCATATACGGATCCCGCAGCCTCATCTATGATCTTTTTATAAAGGCCAAAGTCCATGTCTTTTTTTTCGCTGTCAGGCATATCTTTATTGATGCACAGACTGCATGATAGATTGCACCTGCTTGTGGTCTCTATCCAGAGTCTTGAAGGCATATAGCCAGGGGTTTCTCTTCTTTTCAGATATGAAAAAAATATTTTTGCCAGGTGTAAAAGATGTCTTGTCCTGTTCATCTTTATCTTATTGGATTATATTCCTTATTACATAAGTAGGTTTGTCCTGAGCCTCATGGTATATCCGCATATTGATCTCTGCAAGGAGTCCCATGGTGATAAGCTGTATGCCTATAAAGATCATAAAGATCGACAATATAAAAAGCGGCCGGTCAGCAAGACTATGGCCGAAGAATATCCTCATTATTATGAGATAGGCTGTGACGGCAAAACCGATTGTTCCCGAGAACAGGCCAAGCAGCCCGAATATCTGTATGGGCCTCTGTGAATAGCTCAGCAGGAATTTGATCGTGATTATGTCGAGTATGACCCTTATGGTCCTTGATATTCCATACTTGGATTTCCCATATTTTCTGCCGTGATGGGTCACCGGGATCTCTGCCACATTTACACCCATCCTGCTGGCGACAGCCGGGATATATCTGTGCATCTCGCCGTAAAGCTCGATGTTTTCGATGACTTCTTTTCTGTATGCTTTGAGTGTGCAGCCATAATCATGAAGGTGGACACCCGTCAATCCTGATATCATCTTATTGGCCACTACAGAAGGGAAGCGTCTTGAAACAACTTTATCCTTCCTGTCCTTTCTCCATCCGCTGACTATATCATAGCCCTGGTCAAGCTTCTTTAGTATTGCCGGTATATCTTTTGGATCGTTCTGAAGGTCCCCGTCAAGGGTTATTATTACATCGCCGCTACAGTAGTGGAATCCGGCGCTCATGGCAGAAGTCTGGCCGAAGTTTTTCCTGAACCTTATTATTTTATAGGAACTGTTCTTCTTATGTATCTTTTGAAGCTCCCCGTAGGTCCCGTCTGTGCTCCCATCATCAATAAGTATGACTTCATAGGCGATCCCTAATCCCGGCAGTGTTTCATTGAGTCTGCTGTAAAGCTGGCCCACGCTTCCCTCCTCATTATAAACAGGTATTACTATTGAGAGGCCCATCTTCTTTTTAGAATTTCTGCCGGATGCTTTTGTGTTTTTATTATATTTTCCACTTATCTTATCAGCCATTAATATTTCCTTCTTTTAACTTTTCTCTATACCAATCAATAAAATATCCCAGACCTTCCTCTATAGGGGTCCGGGGGTCATATTCTATCAGTTTTTTGGCTCTTTCAATATCAGCATAAGTGATAAATACATCTCCAGGCTGCGGTTCCACATGTTTTATCACAGCTTTCCTGCCGGTTTTTTCCTCAATAAGCTTTACCAGGTCCAATAGCCTGACAGGATAAGAATTTCCCAGGTTTATGATCTCATAGCCGGAGACCAGGTCGAGACTGCCTGTTATCCCGTTTATTATATCATCTATATATGTATAATCCCTGGATGATGAGCCGTCCCCGTATATTTCTATCGGGTCTCCATTGAATATTTTTCTTACAAATTTGTGAATAGCCATCCCGGGCCTTTGTCTGGGACCATATACAGTAAAGAACCTGAAAGCTAATACCGAGATATTATAAAGATGGTGATATGTATAGCATATAAGCTCTCCGGACTTCTTTGTCGCGGCATAGGGTGATATGGGAAAGTCGACCTTATCTGTCTCCGAAAATGGTACTTTCTTATTTCCGCCATACACAGAAGAAGAGGAGGCAAAAATGAATCTATTTATGGATCTTCCCCTGCAGCTTTCAAGCAAATTTATCGTACCTTCGACATTTACTTTCTCATAAAGCGCTGCATTTGAAAGAGAGGGCCTGACGCCGGCCCGGGCAGCAAGGTGGATGACTATATCTATATTGTGGGACGAAAATATCTCATGCACGGCCGTCCTGTCCACTATATCTGCTTTGTGCAATATGAAGTTTTCATTATCTATTATATCTTTTAGATTATATTCCTTGATGGCAGGATCATAGCAGTCATTAAAATTATCTATGCAGATCACTCTATGGCCGAGCCCTATTATTTTCTCTGAAAGGTGTGAGCCGATAAAACCGGCCCCTCCTGTAATAAGTATGTTCATATTTATTTTTCTAAAAATATTTCCGCCTGCAATGGGCGGCAGGATTTTGAATTAATTATACACAAAAAACAGCTTTAAGTAATATATTTAAAAAATAAGCTGATGCATGGGCTGTCTTTTATCCAATAGAAGAGAATTAATTCTTCATTTTCTCGGCCAGTTCATTTAGATATGTCCACCGCTGTATTTTTTCGCCAAGCTCTGCCTGGAGTTCTTTTTGCCGGGCAGCAAGCTCCTTCATTTTTGAAGGATTGGACCAGCTATCGTTTATTTCCTGCTCGATCCCTGTCAGGGAAGATTCTATTGTCTCAATGACTCTATCGATTCCGGCAAACTCCCTGCTTTCAGCAAAAGTAAATTTTGGTTTTTTATTGATTTTTACCGGGTCCTTATCCCTGTTTGCCGATTTACTTTTTTTTAATATCCCGGACTTCCCGCGTGATAAGCTGCGTCTATATGCCTCAAGGTCATTATAGAACTCAATTTTTCCATTGCTTTTGACTGCTATTATCCTGTCAGTTGTCTTGTTTAAAAAATATCTGTCATGGGATACCACAAGAACGGCTCCCGGGAAGTATTCCAGATATTCCTCCAGTACTTCCAGGGTCTGGATATCGAGATCATTTGTCGGCTCATCGAGAAGCAAGACATTAGGCTTTTCAATCAGCACTTTAGCGAGGTAGAGCCGCCTTTTCTCACCGCCGGAAAGACTATTTATCAAATTGTATTGATGGCTGCTTTCAAAAAGGAACCTTTCGAGCATCTGACCCGCTGAAATAGAGCCGCCATTGCCTGTCTCGACATATTCTGCCGTTTGCCTGATATAATCTATTGCCCGGATAGAGGGATCCATATCTTCATTATTCTGGCGGTAATAAGCGACTTTGACCGTTTTGCCGATATCGACGCTGCCTGTATCCGGAACAGTCAATCCGGCAATAAGATTTAGAAGGATCGTCTTCCCGGCTCCATTTGGGCCGACTATGCCTATCCTGTCGCTACGGCCCAGAAGGAAACTAAAGTTCTTTATCACTGCCTCGCTATCGAATGATTTGGAAACATTGTCAAATTCAACTACCTTTTTCCCAAGACGGGTATAGGCTGCCGGTATTTCGAATTGCCTGCCGGTAATTTTATTTCCAGCTTTTTTGATCTCCTCAAAACGCTGGATCCTGGCTTTCTGTTTGGTCGTTCTTGCTCTGGCTCCCCTCCGTATCCAGGCCAGCTCATTTGCGTATAGCCTCCTGCGCTTTTTTTCCATAGAAGTCTGTACTTCTTTTTGAAGAGTCTTCTTTTCCAGATAATATTCAAAGCTGCCATTATATGAATAGAGCCTGCCCCTGTCGATCTCAATAATACGGTCGACTACCCTGTCCAGAAAATAACGGTCATGGGTCACAAGAAGCAGCGCCCCCTTTTGCTGGCTCAAATAATCCTCAAGCCATTCAATCGTCTCAAGATCTATATGGTTGGTAGGTTCATCCAGGATCAGGAGGTCCGCAGGCTGGATAAGTGCCTCTGCCATGGCAATTCTTTTTCTCTGTCCTCCTGACAGCTCTCCGACTTTTCGGTTCATATCTGATATGCCGAGCTTGCTCAGGATGCTTTTAGCTTTGCTTTCCAGGGTCCAGGCATTAAGTTCGTCCATTCTTGAGGTATGCTCCATTAGCATGTTTTGAAGGTTTTTGTCGTCCGGCGCCCTTTCCATGCGGTTCATTATGTCCCCATATAATCTGACAGTCTTCATCAGTTGGTTTCCGCCCTGCAGAATCTGCTCCAGCACAGTCATATTTCCATCAAATCTTAAGTCCTGTGATAGATGCCGGATCTTTAAATTATTTCCCCTGACGATGCTTCCTGAGTCAGGTTCGACGGCCCCGCTGACCATATTTAGGAATGTAGATTTTCCTGCTCCATTAATACCGACCACGCCAATGCGGTCGCTATCGGTGATCCCAAGAGATATATGCTCAAATAGTATCTTCTCATTAAAGCTCTTCGCCGCATCTTCGATAGAAATAATATTCATTATGGCAGCTGATAGATGAAGGCCGGGTCCCAATCATCGCCCGGTATGCTGGTGAGGCGCGTCTCTCCCGATCCGTCCAGGTTTATTATAAATATCTCGCTCTGTCCGTCTACACTCGATTCAAAGGCTATAATAGAATTATCAGGCGATATAAAGGGATGCCCGCTATTGGGCCTATCTGACATTCTGCGGATATTTTCACCATCTCCATCCATTATATAGACAAACTTGATATCTCCTTCATATCCCATAAAAGCTATGTACTCTCCGTCCACTGATATACAGGGCACCCTTTTGCGGGCGCTGCTTTCTGAGAGCTTCTCAATATTATCCCCGTCATGGTCCATTATATATATATCCTCATGGCCCCCCACGCCTGATTCAAATATGACCCTATGCCGGTATGGGTGTGCAAATGGGTGCCAGTCATATGCGCCGGCATTAAAGGTAAGCCTTTCCCGTCCGCTTCCATCGCTATTTATCCTGTATATCTCCCAATCCTCATCCTTGTAGACTTCATAAAAAATATACCTGCCGTCAAAGGACCAGGTTGGATATCCGCTTCTGACAGGATCATCTGTTAACTGGATCTTGTTTTCTCCATCCCAGTCCATAACCACTATCTGCCAATATCCATCAATATCTGAAGTATAGGCTATCTTCTTTCCGTCAGGGGAGACATCAGGGTATGCATCTTTATTGATGTTTTCTGTAAGCTGTGTTAATCCCGAACCATCCAGATTGATGCTGAATATATCTTCATTTCCATTTTTGTTTGAGGTAAATACTATCTTCTTGTTTATATATTCAATATTTGTATCCCTGGGTCCGGTATTCTGAACATCATCTGTGCTCACTGCCCATCCGGTTACTTCTATTGAACCGCCGCTAAACTCAGCATCTACTGAGATTGTCGTATTTAAAGCGCTCTTTTCCCCTTCCATTACTATATCCCTCATAGCCAGGGCATATGTACCGCTTTTTGAATATGAATAGATATAGATCGTGTTCCAGGTTCCCGGCCCGAGCTTGCCTGCATCAAAAGTAAAGTTATAGCCGGAAGCACTATAATTTGCATTTCCATATGCATTGGCTACATCCTGTCGTTCAAGGCCGTAATCAGCTTCTCCAAGGAAGGTTCCGAAGTTCCTCGGTCCGTTCAGATATATTTCTATCTTTTCTATACCTGTATTTTCCTGGACCGAAAGATCTGCGGACCATCCGGATATGCGGAGGTTTTTCTTATCCCCTTCCTTGATAACTGCATCATGGCCCGGTCCGTCTATATGAAGCTCTATATTCTGAGAGTGGTCCGCATCTCCTTCCACGGGCACTCTCTGCCTTATATAATCCCATCCATATTTCGGTATAAAAGCATATACATACATATAATGTATGGAGCCGGGTTCAAAGTCATATCCGGTATTTTTTGATGCAAGTAAAAAACCTGACTGTGAGAGCCTGTCCCCGTATATAGAATAGGCATCTTTTGAAGTCAGGCCGTATTTGGCCTCTCCAAGGAAAATGCCCTCATCGCGGAGGCCGCCAAGGTATATCTCTATTGCTGAAATCTTCTCAGGGTCGGGTTCCTCCTCCTCAACCGGCTCTTCTTCGGTCCCGGGGCCGTTTTCCTCCGGCATGGAAGGGGGTTCTTTTTTTATGATTTCCGGCGTTTCTTCAATAGGCGGTTTTTCTTCGGTTACGGAAGGACCCAGCATGCTCTTGCCTGCCATTGTTCCAAAGAGTATGACCGCAGAGATTAGAAGCAGTATTAAAATCGTTGTAACAGTTTTCATTGATATAGCAAGTCTTATAGTCTTATTTTAATGCCACTTAATTATAAAGTTATATTCTTCAAAGTCAAAACCTTATAGGAGTGCCGCAGCTGCCGGCCCACATAAAATATTTGCCAGTATTTATATGATCATACGAGGCTGATTCAGGAGGGCGGTTTTATATTTAAATGTTCTCCATGAATAAGTTATTATATATTTTTATGATTTATGGTATTTTTATTTATATAAGGTTTGTACTATTTTATTTTTGGAGCAGCCTATGAGGATTTTTTTAATAATATTATCTTTTATAAACACCCTTTTATATGTACTGATATATGCATATTACGACACTATACTGGGTCTTCTGGGAACCTCATTACTATCGGCAGGCATGCAGAACTTTCTTAAAGCGGCAGTCCTTATAGCCGCCGGCTTCTGTATAGGACTCATGCCGATGCTCTTATTGTCTCCCGGGATAATGAGGAGCCGGTTCGATGTAAAGAACCTTCTTCTGGTGGGGACGGTCCCTTTTATACTCCTTGTACTTTCTCCGGGTCCCGTGACAGATATGATAGCATCCAGGATATTTGGAAACAATGAAAGCATAAGGGAAATGCTGTTTTACCTTTTATCCAGGCAGGTCCTGTGGTCCGTGTGGCTTGGATTTGCGGCGGGCACTTCTGTGAGGATCCATTTTGGCAGAAGAAGACAAAAGCATACAGCAAGCTATATTTCGGGCGAAAAAGAAATGCCGAAAACAGGGCAGGATGAAAATCAGGAGAGCAGGGAAGCTTTTTAAACAGATATTATATGTTTCCATCCGGAGGCAGGCATAGGCGGAGGAGTTGAGGGACCATATGGCAGGGGATTACGGAAAAATGAGATTCATCCTCATAATCATAAGTTTTATAAATATTTTTCTTTATTATGCTGCGTATGCATATTTTGATAGTATTCTTGCTGCTCTTGCCAGATATGAGCTTCCCCTGAGTTTTCTTACCTTCCTGAAATATTTTATAATCTTTGTGCTGGGCTTTTTGATTGGTTTTCTGATAATTCTCGCTATGAGGCTGAGAGTCAGCATGAATTACTTCGACTTAAAGGTACTTCTGATGGTAGGGCTTGTTCCGGCGCTTGCTATCATCCTTTCATATTCCGGTCTGGTAAGTTTTCTTGTAAACTCTATCTTTAAATCCAATGAGGCTATAAGTGAGCTGTATTATTATTTCTTCTCAAGGACCGATATATGGGCCCTCTGGCTGGGTGTTGCGACCGGTTCGTCGATCAGGCTCAAACTGCTCCATAAGAAAAAGTATAAGCATCAGGCGATCGAACAAAGGACAAATCACTTCTGATACATGAAGCAGGCATCGCTGTCCTTATACCCGCTATTGGTAATGTTTGTCTTATTGCCGGTTTCTATATTAAATATTATAAGGTCCTCTTTCCCGCCGGATTTTTCCTCATAGACGATCAGTTTATCATCGGGAGAAAACATGGGATGTCCGTCCCAATCGCCATTATACGTGATTCTTATTTCATTCTGATCCCTTATGTCTGCATAATATACTTCGCTATTGTCTCCGAAGTATCTGGTATATGTGATCTTTGTCGAATCATTTGAGAGGTCGGGGGTCCTGCGGCGCACATGGCCGCTGAAGATCCTGGAGACTGCCGAACCGTCATGGTTCATTATATAGATATCATCATGTCCGGGCATACCGGATTCAAATATTATCTTGGAATCGAAAGGATGGCCATTTGGATGCCAGTCATGCCCTCCGCTGTTATGGGTGAGCCTTATCTGATCCGTCCCATCGCTCTTTATGCGGAAAAGCTCCCAATCGCCATCAAGGTATGCTTCAAAATAGATATATTTCATATCGTAAGACCAGGAAGGATAGGCGGACCTGACACTATTATGGGTTATCTGTTTTTTATTCTGCCCGTTCCAGTCCATTATTACTATCTGCCAGATGCCGTTGATATCTGAGGTATAGGCTATCTTTTTTCCATCCGGGGATACTTCGGGGTAGAGATCGGCGCCATTGTGGTCAGTCAGTCTCTGCCAGTCCGAACCATCGATATTGATGCTGTATATATTGTCATTTCCATCCCGGTTGGATTTAAATACCAGCTTTTTTATGGCAGATCCACCGGAAGCGGAAGACTGAGAATCCTCCGGAGCTGGAGTCTGGCCGGCGCTGCTTTCCTCTTTCTGCTGTTGCAGGAATTTCTCCACTCTGCCGATCTCTACAGCATAGCCCTCTATATAAAGCTTATTATCGGAGATAATGTCCCCAAAATTGACCACAACTTTAATGACAGCTTTTTTTTCTTTTTCGCCTGAAATATAAATATCGGTTTTTTCAAAATTATATGAATTGGGATTGCCCGAACTATCAGCGTATATAAAAAGCGTATGCTTTGAACCGGGTTTCAGGCCGGGATCCTCAATACTCATGTCAAAACCGCTATAAAGGTAATTTCCATTATTAAAAAATTCTACGACTCCGCTGCGCGGGATCCCATAATCAGCATCTCCGAGATGTCTTCCGAAATCTGCGGGGCCGTCCAGATATATGCTGACCTTTCCTATGCCTGTATTGTCTGAGGAAATGGTATCAAGGGCCCATCCCTTTATTCTCGCAAGGCCCTCTATTACCTTCTGCCGGGCAGGTTCGTCAATGAATATCTTGATACTGGTGTCTCCGGGTTTCTGGCCGGTGATATTTATCTCTTCCCGTATATGATCCCATCCTGATTCTGTATTATAATAATATATATAGAGGAAATGAGTCGACCCGGCCTTCAACTCAAGGTCTGTATTGTCCCATTCAAATCTAAAACCGGTATCTGCAAGGTCCGGTCCATAAAGTTCCGCGGCCCTGGAAGAATCAATGCCGTATGAAGCGGCACCAAGATATATTCCGTTTTCCATATCCCCGTCCAGATATATCTTTACTGTGTCCTGCTCAGGGTCCCCGCCTTCCCGGGCCGGAAAAGACTCTGGTGCGGTCGTGTCATCCTGTTCAGTGTTCTGCTCTTCCTCTGCAGGGGCATCTTCGTCTTCTATGTCAGCATCGGGGCCGCCTGACTTTATTTCATCCTGCGAGGGATTTTCCAGGCTCTGTGCTTCCGGCATGGTATCGGGCTTTATATCAGATATTATGGATAAGCTTTCATCTTTGACTGGTTCTTCCGCAGTTAGCTCCATATTGCGGCTGGAAGAAGCCATCTGGCTGAAAATAGTGGTGAGAAAGAGAGAGGAAATTATTACAAATAATATTAAAAACAATATTAAGATAACTCTCATATAAAAATCTTAAAAATCTTTCAAGTTTTTTGTTTTTATTATAGTATTATAAATAATTTATTTGTACAAATAAATTTAAGCTTGCTAAAATAAAGCATTGCCCTCTAAAATAAAAATGAGGGTATTACGGCACTGTCTTTAGGAAATGAAACGATAACTTTTGATTCCGACTGAAGAAATAATTGATATAGTATAGCCTGGCTATTAAAAGAAAAATATGATTATTTTTTATTGGCATAGATAGATGAACAGCAAGAAAATACTGATCCTCGGCATGAGCCCCATGCCTTTTGAAAATGACAGAAAGGTATATGGGACCGGCATAAGAACCTGGCAATTTATCCGGCCCCTCCTGGAGAAGGGGCACAGGCTCTGCATTGCAGGATATGCCATACCTTCAGCTTATCCCGATGGGTTCAAAAGCATAAAAGGGAAAAACTGCCATTATGGCGGATACGAGTTTGAATACCATATACTTGAGAAAGATGATTTTGAAAACACCGGTCTTCTAACAGACATGGCCCGGAGCTTTGGGCCGGATTGCATCATAGGCTGCACTTTTTATCCTTCATATTTTGCCGCAAAGATAAAGGATGCGATAGCTGAGGATCCCGGGGGGATAAAAGTACCTCCCCTGTGGGCAGATCTATTCGGACATGTTATGGCGGAAGCCCAGGCACGGGCATTTATAGACGGCAATGATGCGCCACTCTTTCATTACTGGAACAGCGAATACAATATTCTCAAAACGGCGGACATTTTCTCATGCGTATCGGGAAGGCAGGAATATGCCACTATAGGCGAACTTGGAGCAGTGGGAAGGCTCAATAGATTCACTTCCGGATATGAGTTTACAAATACGATACCCTGCGGCCTTCCTCTGGAAGATTATGAGCATAAAAAAACAGCCATAAGGGGAAAACAGGGGATAAGCAAAGATGATTTCGTGGTGCTCTGGTCAGGCGGATATAATACCTGGACAGATGTAGACACTCTTTTCAACGGGCTCGAAAGAGCTATGGAAAAGGATCCTTCGATAAAATTCGTCTCAACTGGAGGGGAAATACCAGAACAGGACCTCAGGACCTATCCCCATTTCCTCTCACTTATAAAGTCAAGCAGGTTTGCCGGCCGGTTTATCATGAAGGGCTGGATCCCCGGAGAAGAGGTCCCGGATCATTACCTTGAGGCTGATATAGGGATAAATATAGATAAAGATATATATGAAGTGCGGCTGGGAAGCAAGAATAGGATACTTGACTGGTTCAGGGCCGGACTTTGCGTGCTTTCCTCAGATGTGTGCGAGCTTACCGGCCAGATGGCAGATGCAGAAGCAGGGTATGTTTTCAGGCCGGGAGATCCAGAGGACCTTGCAGATAAATTATTAATGCTGGCATCCGACAGGGAAAAGACAGGGGCAGCCGGCCGGGCCGGAAGGCAGTTTGGCCTTAAGGAGTTTGGTTTTAAAAGGACCACGCGGCTTCTTCAGCAGTGGGTGGAGGATCCGGCGATGGCTCCAGACTATGGAAGGGTAAAAGGACTGCTTTTTGAAAAGGAAAGGGCCCTTAAGAACCTCGGGGGAATCGCAGACAGGCAGAAGAAGATGATAAAAGAGCGGGACGGGAAGATCTCAGAACTGGAAGGCATGGTAAAGGGGCGGTTTCCCTACAGGATATATAATTATTTGAAGATGGCGGGCAGAAAGATCAAAAATAGAAGTATGACGGATGATCCGGGGTAATGATCTGAAGGTCTCAGGATAATATGGAAGATAGAAGCCTTATAATAATCATAACATATAATAGTGAAAGCTTTATAGAAGGCTGCCTTAAGTCGGTTGTTGGACAGACATATAAAAACTGGAAGCTAATAGTAGCAGACAATGATTCAAGCGATGATACAATCAGGATAATAAGAGATCTCAGGAATCAGACCACAGCCTTAAATGGAGATAATTTCAGGCTCATACATCTAAAGAAAAATATAGGATTTGCCGGTGCTGTAAATCATGTCATATTCAGGGGCGGAAGGAAGGCAATCCGGAAGGATGATTTTAAATACCTGATCCTTTTAAATCCCGACATATCTCTTTTCCCTGATGCGCTGGAGAACCTTATAGCGTCTTTTGAACCCGGGAAATATGGAGCAAAGTCCGGCATAGGGGCCTGCGGGGGACTTATCCTGGAATATGAAAGGAACATAATACAGCATATAGGCGGCAGGACGGGCCCGAACTTTATAACCCATCACGAGGGAGCGGGGCAGGAGTTTTACGGTAAGGGTCATGGTAAAGATGGCGGAGACCCAAAAAATCATAATGACCCGCCTGCTATTCAAGATAAAAGCAGCCTGATTAAAGCAGATTATGTCACTGGAGCATTTTTTGCAACGGTCCTTTCATTATTCTATGATTCCGGGGGTTTCGATAGGGGATATAGGCCGATGTATTTTGAAGAGCTTGATTACTGCCTGAGGATAAAGAGAGCAGGATGGCGGGTAGCCTCCAATCCGGGAGCCATATGCAGGCATTTCGAGGGTGCATCGGTCGGGAAATTTAGCAAAAGGTTCTACCGCTATTATCACAAGAACCGGCTGCGATGTGTGGTAATAAATATGGGTCTGCCCGGACTGCTGTTAAAATTCATCCCGGCAGAAATAAGCTGGCTCAGAAGCGGTGCGACCGGGGATCAGGCAGCACCTCTTGCCTATGCATATATTATAAATATAGTCTTTTTTATTTATAATCTTGCTGTCAGGATAAAAAATTATTTTATATTGAATAGAATAGAGTTAAAATGAATATTAATTTCTGGATTCTCAAGGTTTTATTTATGAAATTTACGGACCGGGAGCGATAAAATGGTACTGGAGACTTCTAAAAGGAAAGCACTGACAAAGATATCCATAATAAGCTATGATATTGTAGGAAAAAAGATGGCAGGACCTGGCATAAGGTTTTTCGAATTTTCAAAGATACTTTCAAAATTTGCCGATATTACGCTGCATACCCCCAATAAGGTGGATATTGAGATAGAGGGAGTAAAAGTAAAGCATTATAATGCAAAGAATTATAGCAGCCTGCAACGGAGCCTGGAAAAAGCCGAGGTAATACTTATTCAGGGCCATATACTTTATTACTTTCCATTGCTGAAGAATTTCCCCGGGAAAATAATAGTCGATCTTTATAATCCCTTTAATCTTGAAAGTCTTGAGATGTTCAGGGAGAAGAATATTGCTGAGAGGCTCAGGATCGACAAAAACAATAATGATATAATCAAACTCCAGCTTGCCGTCGGTGACTTTTTTATCTGTGCCTCTGAAAAACAGCGGGATTACTGGATAGGCATGCTGAGTGCATTGGGAAGAATAAATCCTTATAGCTATGATGCCGACAATACACTCAGAAACCTTATAGATGTGGTACCGTTCGGCATCCCTTCGGATCCTCCCAAAAGGGTGGGGACATCCATAAGCGATATTATACCTAATATCAGGGAAGGCGATAAAATACTGCTCTGGGGCGGGGGCATATGGAACTGGCTGGACCCCATAACGACAATAAAGGCATTGTGGGAAACTGCGAGAAACAGAAATGATCTGAAACTTCTTTTCATGGGAATCAAGCATCCGGACCCAAAACTGCCGGAGATGAAGAAATGTCTTGATGCCATCAAGCTTTCAAAAGAACTGAACCTTTATAATGATAAGGTTTTTTTCAATGAGTGGACGCCCTATGATATGAGGCAGGCAATGCTTCTGGAATCTGATGCGGGCCTTTCGATCCACCAGGAAAGGATTGAGACTGAATTCTCTTACAGGACCAGGGTGCTTGATTATATATGGGCAGGTCTTCCGGTCATAGCTACTGAGGGCGATTCCATTGCGAAGATGGTAAAGGAAGAAGATATAGGCGAGGTGGTAAAGTATGAGGATACCACCCAGCTGGCAAGGGTGATGGCAAGCATATTAAGCAATAAGAGTCTCCAGGATATCTACAAAAAGAACATCAAAAAGATAAGAACGCGGTTTTATTGGGAAAATGTGACAAAACCGCTGGTAAAATACTGCAGGAATCCTTCTTATGCAGTAGATAAA
>CBEVGD010000004.1:0-39578 GCA_965549355.1 uncultured bacterium
TATTAATCCTGATTTGATTCTTTTAGATATTATGATGCCGGAAATGGATGGATTTGAAGTCTGCAGTAAATTAAAAAATATCCCGGAGACAAAAAATATACCTATAATATTTTTGACAGCAAAAGTTGAAACTGAAGATATAATAAAGGGATTTAAAGCAAAAGCAGTGGATTATGTAACAAAACCATTTAATTCATATGAGCTTTTGGCAAGAGTAAAAACTCATCTAGAACTAAAAATAAGCAAAAATCTGTTAGAAGATAAAAACAAACTTTTAAAAACACTATCAATAACTGACGGCCTAACCGGTCTTCACAATCACAGGTATATAGTCGATGCTCTTTCACAGAGAATTTCAGAATCCAGGCGTTACGGGCAACCTTTATCTATCGGAATGTTTGATATTGATTATTTTAAGAAGATAAATGACAAATACGGCCATATTTTCGGAGATAAAGTACTAATAAAAATATCATCTGTTATAGAAGAGACAATAAGAAAAGTAGATATTGCCGGCAGATATGGCGGGGAAGAATTCTTAATTGTTATGCCATGCACAGAGTCCAGCGGCGCATATACAACTGCGGAAAGAATAAGGGAATCGATAGAGAGGATCAAATGGGACAGGGATGGACTAAAAATTACTATAAGCGGAGGTGTCTGCGAATTTAAGGATGAAGATTCTGAAAAATTAATTAAGAAAGCTGACAAACTTCTATACAAAGGTAAAAAAAGTGGTAGAAATAGGATTGAAGCCTGAGTATCCCCCTGGGAATAAATCTACCTTGATAAATTGTCTATTATGAGTGGTATTAAAACTTTCCTGGTTCTGACAATCATCATGGATATATAATTAAATTTTTTGGATTATTAAATATTGCCATAAAGATATTTTCTTAAATTTTTATTTATATTTCTTAAAACACCATTTAAATCTGGAAGACTTTTTACTTGATTAGACAAACGTGTTTCCCACATCCGCTCAATCGTAGTCTTTTTTCGCTTAAGTATTTTTTTAATATTACTTGTATTAATCCCTTTAAAAATTGCTTTCTTTACAAAAGCAGATGGTAAAGAACCAAAATCAAGCTTTTGTTTAAAAAGAAAATCTATATCATAGATATCTCTTGGTTCGGTCCGACTAACCATTGCACAAAGCTTTTCAACTAATATTTCCTCAAGCGAATATACTTTAATATTTTTCTTTATTGTATCGCTATATTCGCTATATATGATTTGTGGCGTAACACTAAATATTATCTTTTCAGTTAATGTAAAATCTATCTTAACAAAACGCTTGCCTAATCTTGCCTGAAGTGGACCAACAAAACCAATATAAACTGTAATTGAATCGGTGCGTGTCTCAGTTTTTTCAGGAGGAATAATAAACTGGAATCCCTGATTTTTAGAGAGATCATTAACCACGAGTTCTAAATTTAATAATAAATTTTCAGGGGTTATTTTTTCTAAAAGAGTGAAATCTAAATCCTCTGAATAACGATAGTTAGGAAAATATATTCTTTTAAGTGCTGTGCCACCTTTAAATGCAAGTATTGGAAAAAGTTTTGAGTCTGCAATGCTTAGTAGTATCCATGTAAGAACATAATCCTTTTCAAGAGTCAATTCATTCATTTTTAATCTATAAGAAAGTCGGGATATTTCTTCTCTGGGAATCATATTATTTTATGTTTTAGTAATATCCAATAATTCATTCTGGTCAATATTTACTCTCAATTTCCACGAACTCAGAAACCGTCCAGTATCTTCCAGAGTGGAATCAAGCCTGGCATAGCTTGGAGATAATAATTTTTTTAATTCAGACAGGATCTCTTTATTTGCGATACCATAAATTTCTAAAAGGAATCCAAGGCGCTTGACAACACTTTTCCGATTAAACCGGATTAAATACTGTATTAGTTTTTCAAAATCTAAGTCATTTCGTTTAATCCATATTCCTCTTGCGACTTCAGTAATCCCACCACAAAATTCCAATCGATTTAAACAATCAATAATAGTTCTTTCTAAATCACTTACCTTTGCTTTTTGTGAAGGAGTAACCCAATTATCTTCCAATCCCCACATATCCTTTTCCCGGGTATATACGAATTGAAAAGTTGCCCCTAATATATCTTTAGATCTTTTTCTATTTGGAGTGCTTATATATATTTTGAAAACAGGTTGAATGGTCATTTCATGAATTTCAAGGGCACCATAATATGAAATATAGTAGGGTGAGGGTTTAATTAGATTTTTTGCAATTAGATACCAATTTTCCGAATGCTCACCTTTTTCACCAGCAGATAAAGGAACAATTAAATATTTTCCAGGATAAAGACGAATGAGCCATCTTTTCTTCACTAATTTGCTTAGAATGATCCTTGTTGCAGAAATAGAAGAACCAGTTATATTTTGAGCATCCTTAACTGTAAAGATAGTTTTATCTATTGATGACAGGGTGCTTAGTAATCTGGATTCAATATTTCCAAGTGTATGTTTTATTTGTTCCATAAATATTACCTTTAATGTGCAATAAATATCCTATGGGGATATATTATGCACATATAACATAATTATTCAATAGGCTTTTATTTAGGTTTTTATATAGGCAATAAGATCCACACACTAAGATATGATTTTAAATCATCTTTTTCTGCTTAAAGCTGAAATACTCCCCCTGGCCCACTATTATATGATCCAGAACATTTATTCCGACGATATCGAATGACTTGCAAAGGCGCCGGGTTATCTCGATATCATCCAGGGAAGGTTCGGGATCTCCGCTTGGATGATTATGAATAAATATCACTGATGCCGCAGAACCTCTTATTGCCGGATTGATCACCTCCCTCGGGTGTACGATTGATGAGGTGAGGGAGCCCTGCGATATAAGTTCCTCCCTTATTATCATGTTTTTTGCATTCAGAAGGATCACCCTGAACTGTTCTTTCTTCAGGTCCTTGAGCAGCGGTATATAATAGGAAGCCACGTCCTCGCTGCATTTAAAGCTATTACTCTTGAGATTCTTCTCTGCACTGGACCTTCTTCCCAGTTCAAAAGCAGCCGTCAGCTTGGAAGCCTTGGCTTTTCCTATGCCGTTAAAATCCAGGAATTCCGAGGGCAGGGTATTTGTAAGACCTTTAAGGTCCTTAAATTCTATCAATATTTCTTTTGCAAGGTCCACAGCCGAGAAGCTGTTTCCATTATTTTTATGGCCGGTCTGTAATAATATGGCAAGAAGTTCGCAGTTGGACAGCCTGTCCGGTCCCAGCATAAATAGCTTTTCCCTCGGCCTTTCTGCAATGGGCCATTTATTTATAGCAGATTTCTTCATAGATATCCCGGCTCATATTAAATATTTTTATCTATATATACAATAGCACAAAAGAATAAATACGAACAGCAAATCTATGTAATTTTATAGTCACTAAGAAACAGCGGCATAATCTACTTTTGCTCCGGGCTCAGAAGACGGTGGACCGGCTCTTAGATCAAGGCATCCAGAATAAACCTGATCCCCAGGTAAAAAAGGAAAAGACTGCAGGCTATAAGGATGCCGCTATATATCTTCTGGTTAAAGAACTTTCTGCCGGTACTTATCAGGAAACCGACAAAAAGATACCATATAAAATCTGCACTTATGTGGCCCATATAAAAAGCAGTTACGCCTCCGGTATCAAATTTAACGCTTTTTATTATAAATGCGGCACCTATGCTTATCCACCAGATATACCAGTAGGGATTCATAAGGCTCACCAGCATTCCCTTGAGTATTATTATACCCGTTGATCTGGCATTCATGGTCCTCTTGCCCATCATGGACCTAAAGTCTATTATAAATCTTTTCCTTATAACCGATACCAGTATATCGGCGCCAATGTATAGTAAGAAGACTCCTCCCACAATACCTATTATTTTTACAATGAGAGGATTTTCAAGATAATTTGAAACCCCGAGAAAGAAAGCGACGACGACTACAATATCTAGAATGGAATGGCCCACTACAATAAAAAAAGAAGTCCAGAAGCCCTTCTCGGCAACACTTGATATCACAAGTGTAAGCATAGAGCCCGGGACAAGGGCTCCGGAAAAAGCAACTATCATCGAACCAAAAAATATTTCAAAAATATCATTCATAGATGTTGATTGTTTTAAATGACAAGGACTTATCATTCATGATGGTATTGGCCGCTATTTTGCATCCCCTATAGCCATCCCTATGGCAAGAGGATTCAAAACTTTAGAAAGATCCATTGAATCATAGGACGGGTTTTTCTTCAGGCTATCAATGGCAAAACTGCCCGAACAATCAAGTTTTTCTACCCTGTAGCCTGTCTTCTGCTCGATGTATTTTTCAAGATTTATTAAATCCCTGCCGGTAAGTACTATATTTTCTATTTTTGATCCGGGGTTTTCTTGAATGTAATGCTCTATTGACATCTTAATCTCACTAATAAGATTATCCGCAGTATTATTTATTGCCTCAATGATTTTTTTATCATTTATAGATTTTCCCGTTTTATCTTCGGCGGATTCTACTTTTTTTTCTTTCGGAGGCGACTTTTTCCCCCCGGAAGTTTTTGTTTTTTTAATAGCGGCTGAACCTTTTATTAGATTTGAAAAATCAAAATTGTTGATTATTTCATCAGAGAGATCAGCATCTCTGACGGCCGTTCTTTCGAGACCGGCGGTAAAGGACGAAATGGAATTAGATAAAAACCTTGGAAACCTGAGAGTATCATTTTCTATAATCTCGATTATAGATATGTCCTGTCCGAGATTAACCGCGCATAAAGATTTCTTATTTTTTGAGAAATTATATATGTAGTCAAGAGTTCTAAATAGTGAAAAACAATTTAGATCTATGGCCTGCGACATAAGACCGGCACTCTTCACTGCTTCAATAACATTCATAATCATGCTCTTCATGGCCCCCACAAGCATGATCCTTGAACTGTTATCCTGTTTCTTCATCACATAATAATCATAAAGAATATTATCTTTTGGAATTGGTATAAAATCATTTATCTGATACTTAAGTGAATTATTTATTTCGCCATCATCTACAAGAGGCAGCTCCACCTCTTTTACTATAGCCTTGAGATTTGAAAGCCCGACAAAAACTTGCCTGCCCGAGATCTTATATTTTCTCCATGCTTGTTTTAGCCCTCCGGCCAGAGCAACCGGATCCTGAAGCTCCCCATTCTTGATAGAATCCCGGGGTATTTCAAAATCAACAGCATTCTTTATGGCTATCCCCTTATGGGTTTTAACTACTTCTACAAGAGTTATGTTTTTCGAACTTATGTCAAGACCAACAGAAATCATATTAACCACACTTTTATTTTAAAAGAAACTTGCACACCATTTTAAAATATTATCTCCCTAAAATAAAGCGGCAATACTGCCAAACAGGATATTTGGCTGCCATAAAACTGGCCTGGATATGGCATTAAATATCAGTATATTATATTATGTATAAAATTATTATAAGCTGACTTCTATGAATAATACAAAATATCCATGCTTTACCGACATACACAGCCATATACTCCCGGATGTTGATGATGGCTGCGATACTTTAGATGAGGCCCATGCATTAGTAGATTCTGCTATAAAAAATAATGTTAAAAACATAATACTTACCCCTCATTTTAATTGTGAAAACAATCCTATAAAAAAAGTAGATTTCCTGAAGAAAGTCAGAAGTCTCAAGATTTCAGTTAAGAGAAAAAAACTGGATATAAAAATCTACCCGGGCATGGAAGTAAGAGCCTCCCATAGAATTGTAGAATTTGTAAAGGATGAAGACTATATTGTGACTCTGGGCGGTAAGAATAAATATATGCTGCTGGAACTTCCTTTTTCACATGAACCTTATAAATTGCCTGAAATTCTTTTCAAGATAAAGCTGATGAAGATCATACCGATACTCGCCCATCCTGAAAGATATGGGTATCTGGCAAATAAAATAAAATATCTTGAAAGGCTCCACGAGGAGGGCCTTCTTCTGCAGGTAAATAATAGCAGCCTTATAAAAGGATGGACCGCTTCAGTTTCCAGGAGAGCTGTCAATATGTTAAAACTGGGGATCATAGATTTTATCGGGTCAGACTGCCATTATATGAAGGGAAGATTTTCAAACTTTACTTTAGCCTATGACAGGCTTGTAAAGATTATAGGCAGGAAAAAAGCGGATCTGATAGCTGTAGAGAATCCTAATAAAATATTGCATAATGAGGACATCAACTAATATCAAATACTATTTATATTTGCAGAAGGTAATTATTTGAGTTTTTTAAAAAATAAGATCGCAGCAATAATAATTATCATGCTCATACCGGCATTACTGTCCTTTGCTGTATATAAACTATTCTTTGACAAGGATAAAATTCTTGGACAGGAAACTTTTTTTCTTGCAGTTATTGATAAGGAAGACGGCATAGAAGAAGTAAAGCATCTTTTTCTGGCAGATATTTCAGAAACAGATAATTCCATTCAGTTGATAATGATACCCACATCGCTGCAATGCGATCTACCGGGACTTTCCAAAATGGAACTTGGCCAGATCTATCCATTTGGCGGCAATAGTATAGTCCTTGAAGCTTTTTCTGATACACTGGGACTTGATCCGGGATATTATTTCACCGTAGATACCGGATATTTAAATGACCTGATAAAAAAGATCTCACCTATTACACTGGATTTTAAAGAAGATATAAACTTTAATGAGCATAGCTTTGAAAACGGAGAGAATATTCTGGAAGAAGAGGAGCTGCTTTCACTTATTGAGTATAGCTATGATAAGAATCATGAGAAAGATTTCCTTAATAATAAACTTTATATTTTTAGCAGGGTGCTGGACGCAGCCCGGAAAACTAAAATAGACCTGCTGGATATGTCCAGCAGCCATCTAAGAGACACAAATCTTAAGACCAGGTTCATAAATAAAATAAATACTATATTTACTGACAGCAGCTCAAAAGTTTACCTCTATATGGTGGACCGGGAACCCGATAACCGGGATATTGGGGAACTTAAAAACATAATAATAGCCGGTGAGTATCGGGAAATGGGACCGGAGGGGCTGGTAAGGTTTTATCCTATGATCATTGAAAGAGAGCCCGAAGAAGAACTGCCGGAGGAAACCGAAGAAGCGGAAGAGATAGTAGAGATAAAAAGGGATGAGCTGATCATCCAGACCTTAAACGGCAATTATATTCCCGGCACCGCCACTGTCACGGCAGGCAAAGTAGAGGAATTGGGCTATAAAGTCTTTGGGATTGGAAATGTTGAAGAAGGGACGATTTATGACAATACTTTTATATATTACAAAGAGGGTCTGGAAGAATTTGCTGCTGAGATCGGTTCATACCTGAATATAGGGGAAGACTATATCCAGGTATTTGAAGATGGGGCAGAAGATGGAATTGATATCATAATAATAGTAGGATTAGATTTTGGAGAGGAACAATAATGAATGAAAAGAGAACCCGGCCAGATGAGACTGAAATAGATCTAAGACAGTACATGTCTATTCTGTGGAAGGGGAAATGGATCATAATCCTATGTACGCTGCTGGCAGTTGCAATAGGCTTTGCCCTTATATTCATCCTGCCGCCCGTATATGAAGCAACTACAAAAGTACTGATAATAGAAAAAAACATCTCCAGCGAAGTCTTTGACCAGTATATACCTGAGTATAGCGGGAGCAGGGAAGTCAATTTCCAGACCCAGATGGAGATAATAGATTCCAGGAAATTCAGGGAAGAAGTAATAAGAAGGCTCTCACTTGAGATAAAACCGGATGAACTTGAGGATAAAATCCAGATCAAAAGAGTAAGAGGGACCAATGTTATAGATATCAGCACACAGGACAATGACCCCCGGCTGGCGGCAGATATTGCAAATATTCTTTCAGAGATCTATATTGAATGGGTCTCGGAAAACTATCAGCAGGGCATAAAAGAGCTTTTAACAGAGATTGATTCAAAGGCGATAGATTCAAAAGAAAATCTTGACGATGCTTCAGAAGAGATCTCCAAACTCGAAGAAAGCGGCAGGGATATTCCGGAGAGCCTGAGAAAAGAACTGGAGATGTATTCCAGCATGTATGTAATGCTCTCTGAAAAATATGAAAATCTAAAAATAAGCGAGACGATAGGAGATTCTTTTGCGAAGACGATAGAAACAGCAGTGGTCCCTGAAGAATCTATAAAACCGAGTAAAAAGCTGTACCTGGCCGCATCATTTCTTATAGGCCTGCTGCTTGGCTGCGGGATCATCTTATTAAAGGAAGCTCTGGATAATGCCATAAAGACATCTTCTGATGTTAAAAGATATTATGGCCTAAATACAATATCCCAGATCGCATACGACAAGTCATATGATACCAAAAAAAGGGAACTCATAGTGCTGAAGGAACCCGATTCTCATGTTTCAGAGTCAATAAGGGAGCTCAGGACCAATCTGGGATACTTTAATATTGACAGCAAGAGCAAGACAATAGGGATAACGAGCTCCCAGCTTGAGGAAGGAAAGTCTTTTATATCGGCCAATCTGGCAGTCTCCATGGCACAATCGGGGGTTAAGACACTTCTTATAAATGCTGACTTCAGAAAGCCGATCATACATAAATATTTCAATTTCAATAATAACTCCGGCATCACGTCTATCCTGACCGGTCATTCAAAGCTATCAGAAGAAGTAAGATCCACTGAAGTGGAAAACCTGCATTTCCTGGCAAGCGGACCGATACCTCCAAACCCTGTAGAACTTCTGGGGTCCGATCTGATGGGCAATATGCTGGAGGTCCTGTCAGAAAAGTATGACTATGTTATTATCGATACGCCTCCCATTGTCCCGGTAACGGATCTGGTGGTCCTGGCTAGAAAGATCGACTCCATCCTGGTAGTGGCAAGAGCAGGAAAAGTCACCAGGTCTGTGGCCCTGCAGGCAGTAGAGAAAATGGAAGTGGTAAAAGGCAAGGTGCTGGGCGTGGTGCTAAATGGCGTAGTAAGAAAGGAAAGCTATTACTATTATTATAAGTAAGACGATCTTAATGCTTAAGGAGTTTTCTTGAGGATCAGAGCAACAAAACATACAAAACAAATCCTTATAATATTAGCCGATATATTATTTGTGTATCTTGCTATTTTTATTGGCCTCCTATTCCGGCTTGAATGGAGAATACCGGCATATTATCTGGAAAGGGCCGCTATACACGGCATCTTTATCTCAGCAATATTTATATTACTTTTCTTCGTATTTGGAATATACAATAGCCTGTGGGAGTATGCAGGATCAAAGGAGATCTTTAAAATCGGCAGTGCATGTATTATAGGGACGCTTATAGTCACATTTATTGAGCTCAGGCTTCCCGAGAGGCTTCCATTGTCTGTACCGGCGATTGCCTGCCTCGCCCTAATTTTATTTGTCGGAGGCATGCGGATGTCTTACAGGTTTATGCGGAGGATCTTAAAAAGAAGAAACAGCATATTTCCAAATGAGAATCTCTCCCGGAAAAGAATCATGATCATTGGAGCCGGAGATGCCGCCTCCATCATCATCAGGGAAATGCTCTTTAATTCTGAACCAAACAGTATGCCTGTAATAGCGGTAGATGATGACAGGAAGAAGCATGGAAAGAGCATGCATGGAATAAAGATCGAAGGCGGGTGCAGCAAGATCCCCGGCCTTGTGAAGAAGTATGGCATCCGGGAGATCGTATTTGCCATACCGAGTGCAAGCAGGAAAAAAAGAAAGGAAATATTAAATATCTGCTCCGAAACAGGATGCAGCCTCAAGATGATGCCGTCAGTGTCAAATCTGCATGATTATGATAACCTCAGCGACAGTATAAGGAATGTAAAAATAGAGGACCTTCTGGGTAGGAATGAAGTGGACCTTGATGTCCCGGCCATAGCCGGATATCTGAAGGGGAAAACAATCCTTATAACTGGAGGCGGAGGTTCAATAGGATCTGAGATAGCAAGGCAGGTAATCAAATTTGGTCCCAAAAAACTGGTGATCCTTGATATATATGAAAACAATGCCTACAGACTATTAAATGAATTAAGGGTCAAGCATGGCAGTAGAATACCAATAGATCTGGTCATAGCCTCAATAAGGGATGTCGACAGGCTCAAAGATATATTTCTTCTATACGGCCCGGATGTGGTTTTCCACGCGGCGGCCCATAAGCATGTGCCGCTTATGGAAGCATGTCCCTGTGAGGCCATCAAGAATAATGTGCTGGGGACCTTTAATACCGCAAAGACTGCAAGTGACTGCGGGGTAGGGAAGTTTATCCTGATCTCAACCGACAAGGCTGTAAATCCCACAAATATTATGGGAGCGACCAAGAAAGTGGCCGAGATAATAGTGCAATCCATGAATAGGCATTCAGAGACAGAGTTTGCTGCAGTAAGATTTGGAAATGTGCTTGGAAGCAATGGAAGCGTGATACCGCTTTTTAAAGAGCAGATAAAGGCTGGAGGTCCGGTCACAGTGACTCATCCGGATATAAGAAGGTACTTCATGACAATAGCTGAAGCTGCAAAGCTTGTGATCCAGGCAGGCGCCATGGCGAAGGGCGGGGAAATATTTGTGCTTGATATGGGTGAGCTGATAAAAATTATGGATATAGCAGAAAATCTTATTAGATTATCGGGTCTTATCCCGGAGGAAGATATCAGAATAGAGACCACCGGACTCAGGCCCGGTGAAAAACTGTTTGAAGAGCTTATGCTTGATGAGGAAGGTATCGGCAAAACATCTCATAAGAAGATCTTTACAGGCAGATCCCCGGAAATATCCTACAAGGAAGTATTGTATAATATAGAACTTCTGGTAAATAATATGAGTGATCCGTCAAAGCTCAGGGAGGCTATAAAGAAAGTGGTGCCGACCTATAGTTGTAAGAAGGAAAGTATAGAAGGGTAGATGGTTTGGAAAGGCAGATAATTTATCCAAGGGTCAAACGAATATTAGATTTTATATTATCTCTTATATCTATTCTTATGTTCTGGCCATTTTTTTTGATAATCGCGCTTTTAATAAAGATAGATTCAAAAGGTCCGGTATTTTTTAAGCAAAAACGTATAGGAAAGGATAAAAAAGAGTTTTACATATTGAAGTTCAGGACTATGAGAACCGATACTCCAAAAGATATGCCAACACATATGGTGAAGAATCCTGATCTGTTTATAACCAGGATAGGCAGGTTTTTAAGAAAAACCAGCTTTGACGAACTTCCCCAGGTAATAAATATTTTAAAAGGTGAGCTTAGCATTATAGGTCCAAGACCTGCATTATGGAATCAGTTTGACTTAATAGCAGAGCGTGATAAATATAGGGTAAACAGTATTTATCCCGGGCTTACGGGCTGGGCCCAGATAAATGGCAGGGATGAGCTGCCTATAAAAATAAAAGCAAGATTTGACAGAGAGTATGTTGAAAAAAGGGGTTTTAATTTTGATTTAAAAATATTCTTACTGACAGCAGCCAGTGTACTGGGGAGAAAAGGGATTAAAGAGGGAATTAAGTGAGTCAAATAAAAGTTTTAATTACTGGAGCAAATAGTTACATAGGAACAAGATTTGAAGAATGGGTGTCAAAATACGATGAATATGAGGTAAGCACTCTTGATCTATTAAATAGTAAATGGAAATCATATGATTTTTCATCTTTTCATACAGTACTGCATGTAGCAGCGATTGTTCATAAGAAAGAGAAGAAAGAAGATGAACCCTTATATTCTAAAGTGAATACTGAATTACCCTATGAAGTAGCGAAAAAGGCAAAGGAAGAAGGAGTAAGACAGTTTATTTTTATGAGCAGCATAGCTGTTTATGGTTTAGAGGGTTCACTCTATAGTATTTGTAAGATTGGTCAAAATACAGTAGTTAATCCTAAGACTATATATGGAAAAAGTAAATTGGAAGCTGAAGAGAAATTACAGAGACTATCAAATAATAAATTTAATTTGGTAATAATACGTGCTCCAATGGTCTATGGTTCAGGCTGTAAGGGAAATTACAACTTTCTTCATAGGATAGCTTGCAAAACAAATATTTTCCCCAAGATTAATAATATGAGAAGTGTATTGTATATTGATAATTTATGTGAGTTTATCAGGTTAATCATAGATGCTGAAGAAAGTGGAATATTTTTTCCTCAAGATAAAACATTTTTTAATACGACTGAAACTATTATTTCTATTGGTAAGTGTAATAAGAAATATATTCGTGTGAGTGCCCTTTTGGGTTTTATTGTTAGTCTTATTGGTGTAATTAAAATTTCAAGGCTGAATAAGGCGTTTGGAAGTTTGGTTATAGAAAAAACTCTCTCAGATACTTTTGAATGGAAATACTGTGTTGCATACAGGAGCAATGCTATAAAGGTTATAGAAAATGATATAAAAAAGAAATATAGATTGTAATAAAATTATAAAAACAGTTTATTTGAATCAATAGCAAGTTGGAGTTAATTAGTAGTTATTTTATATAAGCTATACACAAAGGCATATAATGAATATATTAATTACGGGTGGAGCTGGCTTTATTGGGAGTGCAACTGCACTGGAGCTAATAAAAAAGCAGCATAATGTATTTGTTCTTGATATATTTTCAAAGCAAATACATGGGGAAAATTACAAGAAATCTTATCTATATAAAAGAATTGTTGATAAATGCAATATAATAAATGGAGATATAAATGACAGGGATAAATTAATAAAGACTATCTATGGAATTGATTGTATTATTCATATGGCTGCTGAAACCGGCACCGGACAATCTATGCATGAAGTTAATAGCTATACCCGGACAAATGTAATGGGTCTTTCAAATATATTTGATGTAATATTGAAAAATGGGTTTAAACCTAAGCAGTTCATTTTGTCTTCATCACGTAGTGTATATGGTGAAGGACCTTATAAATGCAAAAAACATGGGACCATATATCCCAACTCTCGCGAAGAAGCTGCGATGGAAAGTGGAGATTTTAATGTAAAATGTCCTATATGTAATGCAAATGTTGAACCTTTTGCTACGAATAATGATGCGGTTATAAATCCAGTATCTTTATATGCATTTACCAAGTATGCCCAAGAGAATCTTGTAAAGATTATGTGCCCAGTCTTAGATATTAACTATACTATATTGAGATATCAAAATGTATTTGGTCCTGGACAATCTCTTAGAAATCCCTACACAGGCATATTATCAATATTTTCAACTCAGCTTCTAAACAACAATGATATTAATATATTTGAAGACGGTAAAGAAAGTAGAGATTTTGTTTATATTGATGATGTTGTTTTTGCAAATACAGCTACTATAAACAATAAAAAAGCATATTCAAAAATTATTGATATAGGAAGTGGGAAAGCAACCAATGTTCTTACTGTTGCAAATATATTGAAAGAACTGCTTGGATCAAAATCAAAAATTGAAGTGACTGGAGATTTCCGCAAAGGCGATATAAGACACAATTTTGCTAATACTACTGCCGCAAGAGATATATTGAACTACTATCCTTCAGTAAGTTTTAAAGGTGGTATTAGAACTTTCTCCAACTGGGTAAAAACTCAATGCCTGGAAAAGGACAGGTTCATTAATTCTTATAATGAAATGAAGAAAAAAGGAGTACTCATTAAAAAAAATGGATAATGCTTTATTAATATCACCTAAATTCTTCGGATATGAATACAAAATTAAGGATGCTTTGTCAAAAATAGGTTACTGTGTAGATTTTTATGACGAAAGATTAGATAACAGCGTAGGATTAAAAGCAATGATCCGTCTGAATAAGTTTTTTATAAGAAAAAAAATTCATTCAAGTTTTATGCAGATGTTAAAAAATTCGAAGCATAAAAATTATAAAATTATCTTAGTTGTAAAAGGCGAGACTATGAGTAATTGGATGATGATTAAAATAAAGGAGTTTTTTCCTAAGGCAATAGTTATCCTTTATCTCTATGATTCTATTAAAAATAATCCTAATTCCATCAATTTATTAAACAAATTTGATAAAGTGTTTTCTTTTGATAATGAAGATTGCAACAATTATGATAGTATGAATTTTTTACCCTTATTTTATACTAATGAATACAAGACTATAGGTAGGAAAAATGAGTTCGAAATAGATGCATTATTTATTGGAACGGCACACCCAGGCAGGTACAATATATTAGAAAAAATTAAGAATCAATTGAATGGTTATAATCTTAAGTGTTATTTCTTTATGTTCTTGTCAGCTAAAATACTGTACATATATAATAAAGTCTTATTTGGAGCCTACAAATGTAGTAAAATAACAGAGTTTTCGTATAGTTCATTAACAGAAGACCAAGTTATTGATTTGTATAAAAAATCACGCGTAATAATAGATATTCAACACCCCGATCAGACTGGGCTGACAATGCGCTCATTTGAGTGTTTGGGTGCAAAACGTAAAATGATTACAACAAATTTTCATATAAAAGAATATGATTTTTACAATCCTAAAAATATATATATATTGGATAATAATAGTTGTGAAATTTACAAGGATTTTTTTCTTGATGATTATTCTAATATCGATAAAGTTGTATATGATAAATATAATATAGATACATGGATAAAAACAATTATTAGTTGAAGATTGTTTTCACCTTTAAGTAATACTAGAGATATTATGCCATACGAAAAAGCAATATCACGAAAATTAAAACTTTTTGAAAGGCTATTCTTATTAGTGTCCAGACAAAGAATGGTCTTGGTGCATACTATGGGAAAAGTTGGCTCATCCTCAATAGCCAACACATTGTCTATTAACAATGTTCCATTTATGCATACACATTTCTTAACATTTATTCGTCGTGGTTCATACTTTGTTGTTCCTAAAAGATCTATCATACAGTGCATACATGATGTGTTAAAAAGTATTCAACAGAAGATCAAAATCTGGATTTGGTTTCAATATACTGTAAAAAGAAATGGTTTATCTATCATATCTCTAATACGTGAACCCATTTCGAGAAATATATCTGCATTTTTCGAGCAAGCAGAGTATGTAGATGTTGACTGGCAAAACAAAACATTAGAGGAATTGCATGCCATGTTTTGGGAAAAAGCCAATCATGACACACCACTCATATGGTTTGATAAGGAAATAAAAAAACTATTTGGTATAGATGTGTATTCGTATCCTTTTAATAAAGAAAAGGGATGGATAATTATTAAAAAAGGAAATATCTCATTACTGATTATTCAAATGGAAAAAATTAATGATCTTTCTAATATATTAGGTCAATTCTTGGGAATAAAAAATATTATTATTAATAATACAAATCGTTCATCAAAAAAACAATATGCCGGGCTGTATAAGGAGTTTAATAGGAAAATTTCAATTCCAAGGAGCTACCTGGATCGTATGCTATATTCTCGCTATACGATGCATTTTTACTCAAATAGACAAATAAAGAAGTGGTATGATAAATATTATTATCTAAACAAAGAGGAAAAATAAATGCCAAATAATTTGTATAAAAAAATAAAAAGCGACTTCACACTTATTGCTGGTCCCTGCGTGATTGAGTCCGAAGGCCTATGTATGAATATTGCAAAAACTCTCAAAGATATATGTCAGGAATTGAATATAAATTATATTTTTAAAGCATCATTTGATAAGGCAAACAGGAGTTCAATTAAATCTTATAGAGGAGTATCATTAAATAAAGGTATTGAGATTTTCTCAAGAATCAAGCAGAAAATAGATGTGCCGATATTGACTGATTGCCATCTCCCATCACAATGTGAAGCTCTGTCTAAAATAGTTGATATATTACAGATACCTTCATTTTTATGCCGCCAAACGGATTTACTTATTGCAGCTGCAAAAACAGGAAAAATTATCAATATAAAAAAGGGTCAATTTATGGCACCCTGGGAAATGAAGAACGTTGTTGAGAAGATTGAAAATACAGGCAACTTCAATATAGCCTTATGTGAACGTGGAACTTCGTTTGGGTACAATCGATTGGTTGTGGATTATACAGGTATGCTTGAAATGAAAAAATTAGGTTACCCAGTCATATTTGATGCGACGCATTCTGTTCAACTACCCGGTAGTTTAGGAAATAAATCGGGAGGCAGTCGTGACTATGTGCCTTTTTTAATAAATGCTTCTATAGCTATTGGTATTACATGTATTTTTGCTGAAGTTCACCCGGATCCCAATACTGCTAAATCTGATGGACCCAATATGTTGTACTTAGATAATATGTATGATTTATTGAGTAATGCATTGTCGATATATAATATAGTAAATAATAAATAATATGAGTGAGCAGAAGCGAATAGTAAAAAATACGATTCTTTTATTGTCCAGTACCGGTATAGGTAAAGGATTACTACTTTTAACGAATATATTGGCTGTTCGTTTATTTGGAGCAGAAGTATATGGTATATTTGTTTTTTCATTGGCTATTTATATGATTATACAGCGGTTTACACTATTTGGAACCAATTATGGAATTATAAAAACTATATCGGCATATAGTGAAAAGGGAGACCTGACAGAGCGTAATAGTACTGTATCTTTTGCTATAGTTTTTGTTACGATAGTTTCAGTTATAACAGTTATTATAATAAGAATCGGCTTAGTAGTTTTTCGCGATAAAATTGATATTAATTATATTGGACCTCTTAAAACATTAGTTTTTTATCTAGTTGTTATTTCGATTCTTCATACTCTTGCTTCAATATTTCAGGCAAGACATCAAATGCTTATATTTACAGCATCCGTAAATCTTATACCTGGTTTGATGTTCTTGACTTTAGTGGTTTTATTTTACTATCTTACGAATTTATCGCCAATAAATGTGCTGGTTATGGCACGTTTATCAAGTGTATTTATCCCTTTATTATTTCTATTCTTGTGGGTAAGGAAAATAAAAATAATGGAGTCCTTATCAAGGAAACATGTTCCAGCTTATAAAAAGTTTATTAGGTTTGTATCTCCTCTAATGGGAAGTGAATTATTAATAGGATTGGATGCACATTTAAATATTCTTGTTCTTGGTATTATGATGGGTGCTTCAGATGTTGCTATTTTCAATGGTGCCTTGCAGGTGGCATTCGTATGTTCATTTATTCTGGCATCAGTTAGCCAGGCTTTTACTCCAACGATAGCTTCTCTTTATCACAAAGGGAGCATAAAAAAATTAGGAGAATTATATGGGAAAATTACTATAATACTGTTAGCTGCATCTATTATATTTCTCTTGGCTATCTGGATGCTGCGAACATTTATTATGGGACTTTATGGAGAAGAATTTCTTAGGGGTGCGACTTCATTGGTTATTCTGGCATCAGGATATTCTTTTGCTGCCCTGTCTGGACCATGTGGTAGGATGAATACAATGATGGGTTATCCTCAGTATCAATTATATATAAGTATAGGTCTAATAATTGTAAAATTTTTACTAAGTATTTGGTTAATATCTATTTGGGGTATTATGGGTGCTGCTATTGCAACCATGATATGTTCTGTACTATCAAATATGCTGCGCATGATTTTACTTTACCGTCATTCAGGAATACTACCTTTTAAAGTTAGGTATAGTTGATGAAGAATAAAATAATATGAAAATAAAAGTAAATTTATTTATTACTGGAGCTATGAAGGCCGGGACTACGGCATTGTTTAGTTATTTTGATCAGCATCCTATGGTATTTACACCTCTTTTTAAGGAGCCAAACTATTTCTCTTATCCTCATACAAATACACCGTATATGGGTCCCGGTGACCGTAAGGAATTTATCTTGTCCCAATGGGAATATAATAATATATACAAATTGTATAAAGATGAAAATTACCTTGTAGACTCTTCACCAGAATACTTGTATTATTATAAATGTGCACGTGATATTCATAAATATAATTCCAATGCTAAGATAATAATAATTCTCCGCAATCCCGTTGAAAGGATGTTTTCAGCATATACTCATTTACTGCGTGATGGACGTGAAACTTTACCATTTATTAAGTCAGTTGAATTAGAGGAAACTCGCAAGGAAGAAAGATTTGGAACTATTTGGCATTACAAAAGTGTTAGCATGTATGCGGATGCAGTTTCTAATTATTATCATTACTTTTCTAAAAACCAAATCAAAGTCATATTGTATGATGATTTTGTTAAGGATTCTCAATCAGTTTTGAATGAATTATTTAATTTTCTTGGACTTGATTGTATTCAATTGAAAGCTATAAGGAGAATAAATGTATCAGGAAGTCCTAATAGAAAATTAAAACTAATAAATACCTTGAGAAAAAATAAAACTGTAAAAACATTTATTGGTCTTTTATTTCCAAATAAATATAGTAGACGAAAAATATATGATAAAATACGGAGCAGCAATATTCATAAAATCAAAATTCCAAACAATGAATACAATGTTTTGAGAAAGTATTTTATAAAAGATATCAAGCAACTGGAGACAATTATAAATAGAGACTTGTCCTCATGGTATAAAAAAAGATAAGAAGAAAAGATATGAACAGACGCGAATTTGTTCAAAAGATTAAAAACGAACCTATTCTGACCATTGGGTCTATAAATTATGGTCGTGTTATGGCAATTGAATTATATCTAACATCACTACTGTACTACATTAAGTCAATGGTAGAATCATTACTTTTTTCATATAAGCTTGTTTATTCTAATAACAATGCAAAAGTGCTGTTAGCTTATATGGCATTACCGAATGCAAGAAAAGATCATTTCTTAATATTTAAGCATTTTAAATCAATATTAGAGAATAAAATTGAATACGATTATATTGGGTTTAAAAGAAAATTTGCACCTTTTTTGTTTTTGAAAAAGCTTCTTAAATATAATTTTTTGCTAAACAATATAAAAAGATTAGATATTACTTTTTATGATAAAAGTCGAATAGGATTGGCTTTATTAAAGTATATATATGCTTACGAAGAATTAAATGCAATAGAATTTGATAGATATACAATAGGAGTAACTTTCTGTGACGCATATAAGGCAGATAATTTAGTTGCTCAAATACTTAATTCTTATAATATTGTTACTTATACGCTGCAGCATGGGCAGTACAGGCGTATAAAGAATGATCTGAGTGCTCCTGAAAATGAAGTTATTTATAATTTTATTAGTGATTATCTGCTGGCTTGGGGCGAGGCTACAAAAAAAGAGTTCACTGAGTGTGGTATTGATGAAAGCAGAATTATATGTGCAGGCTCTTTGCTGGGGGATATTTATAGAAGTAACGATTACCATTATAAACCAATAAAGTCAGGAAAATTTGGTGTTCTATTATCTGCAGATATAAATAAAAAGAGCAATACCAGTATGCTAAAGCTTGCAAATTGTATAAAAAAAATAACAGGTATGGATTACATAATTCGTTATCATCCACGCAACAAGCGTTCTTTATACAAAAAAATTATTGATAGTAATATCCAGGTATCTAACGGAGCACTTGATGAGTTTTATGATAATGTAGAATTCTTACTATTATATATGACGGGAGTATTTATTGATATACTTCAAAAAAGAAAATTGTGTTTTATTTATAATGATGAGTATTTAGAGGATGCTTTCAAGGTTGAACAATTAATGATAAAAGACGAAAAAACTCTACTTGATAAATACAGAATGTATATTAATAATCCAGAGCATTATAATGATGTAGCCAAAAATTTATATAAGTATTATAACAATACCCAGAACATTGCTAATAATTATTTATCTGCAATAAATAATATGAAAAATAACAGGAGAACTTATGAAGAATAGGATACAACTCCGTAAAATATTTGGGTGTATACGTGCTTTATTATATAATTTAATATTTGCAAGCTTTGGAATACCGGGTTATTTTGGGAAGCCGATATATATTTATGGTGGTAAAGGAATTAATATAGGAAAAAGAGTAGGAATTTATCCTGGTGCAAGGCTTGAAACTCATTATGGAGGCAAAATTACTATACATGATAATGCATCCATAGGTCAGAATGTGCATATTGTATCAGGCGGTAATCTTAGCATAGGTAAAGACACTACTATCTCAGGCAATGTATTCATCACTGATATTGATCACTCATATACTGAAATAGATAAACATATTTTAGACCAAGAATATATTGTTTCAGATACAAGAATTAGTGAAAATTGTTTTATTGGATACGGTGCATGTATCTTAGCGGGTACAAGACTGGGCAAACAATGCATAGTAGGGGCACAGGCAGTTGTTAGAGGAAACTTTCCCGATTATAGTGTAATTGCTGGTATACCTGCAAAGATAATTAAGAAGTATAGTCATGAGAATAATAAATGGGGACGCATAGATGGGAAATGAGGTCAGAAATTAAAAGTATAGGAATTATTCCAGCACGCTATCTTTCTACCCGACTTCCAGGAAAATTGCTTATGGATATCTGCGGAAAATCTATGATAATGAGAGTCTATGAGCGAGCTATCAGGGCAAATCTGGATAATGTAATTATTGCTACAGATGATAAGAGAATATACTCTCATGTAAAATCATTTGGTGCTGATGTTGTAATGACAAGCAGCAAACATATGAATGGAACATCTCGTGTTGCTGAAGTGGCTAAAAAAGTTGAAGTTGATGTAATCGTAAATATCCAAGGGGATGAACCGCTACTTGATTATGAGGAATTAAATAAATTGATACATATAATGAAAACTAAAAGCTATAAAATGAGCACAATGAAAGTATTGATAACTAGTCCCGAGGATATAAATAGTCCCAACTGTGTAAAAGTTTTAACAAATATTTACGGGGAAGCCATAACCTTTTCACGTTTACCTATTCCTTATAATAGAACTGGAATTGTCTGCAAATATTATAAACATATCGGGATATATGCTTATCAAAAAGATTTTTTGGAAGAGTTTATCAATATGAAACCAACTGAATCAGAGTTAGCTGAATCACTAGAACAGCTACGTGTAGTTGAGAACGGTATTAAGATATATGTATGTGAAGTTGATACTGACTCTATTGGTGTTGATACAATGGAAGATCTTGAAAGAGTAAAAAGGATTATTAACAGTGAGTAAAATTAAACTAATTATTTTGGATGTAGATGGAACATTGACAGATGGTTCATTATTTTTTGATAGCAATGGAAATGAAACCAAGCGTTTTAATGTAAAAGATGGATTTGCGATTAGGCAAGCTTTAGAGAATGGGTTGGAGGTAGTTTTAATAACAGGACGTAAGTCTGACTCTGTTCAAATTAGAGCACAGGAATTATGTCTTACGCATGTATATCAGGGAGTTGATAATAAATTAGAGAAGGCTCAAGAATTAATTGATTTACTAAGTTTCAAATGGGAAGAGTGTGCAGTTATAGGAGATGATTTAAATGATATGAGATTAATGTTAAAAGCAGGTTTTTCAGCATGTCCAAAGGATGCTGCTAATGAAATATACCAGTTATCAGATTTTAAATCAAATTATTGTGGTGGGCGTGGCGCAGTACGCGAAATTATCGAACATATATTGAAATCAGCTGGATTATGGAATAAAACATTAGCTAAATACACAGGAGAGTGTTTGTAGTGAAAAATATCAGATTAGCAAAAAAAGTAATTGACTATGAAATTGCCGGGCTTCAGGCGATAAGAGATAAATTGGGAGAAGAATTTAATGAAGCGGTTAATTTAATCTTTAAATCTATAGGCAAGGTTGTGATAACCGGAATTGGTAAATCAGGGATAATTGGCATTAAAATTGCTGCATCATTAGCTTCTACTGGCACTATGGCGATATTCATGCATGCAGCCGATGCTATGCATGGAGATTTAGGCATGATATGTCCTGATGATATAGTAATTGCAATATCTCATAGCGGAAACAGTAATGAAATTGTTGAATTACTTCCGGCAATTAAACGTATAGGTGCTGTTGTTATCGGTATGACAGGAAAAAAAGATTCTCCATTAGCCAAGCAGAGCTCTTTAATGCTTGACATAGGTATTCCTAGAGAAGCTGATCCTTTTAATCTAACCCCAACCACATCAGCTCTTGCTACTTTGGCAATGGGTGATGCTCTGGCCATAACATTAATGCGAAAAAGAAATTTTAAAATGAGAAACTATGCCGTATACCATCCTGGTGGAAGCATTGGACACCGATTGTTAAATAAAATATGTGACATAATGGATACTAATCCTGCCACTATTAATCAAGACAGTACAATAACGGATGTAGTAATGGAAATGACAGAAAAAAAGCAAGGAGCGGTATGTGTAATGGAGTTGGGAAATATGGTAGGTATAATTACAGAGGGAGACCTCAGGCGTGCGATGATGCAAAAAGATATATTTTTTTCCTTGAAGGCATGCGATATAATGACTAGTTCATTTGTATATATATCTTCTGATCAAACTGCAGTAAATGCATTAGAGCTAATGGAGCAACGCCCTACTCAAATATCAGTATTACCTGTATTAGATAATAACAGGTTAGTCGGTCTTGTCCGAATACATGATCTACTTAAATATAAATAGTTAATTAGCAAGTATAGGAGAATGCAAAATTTGAATAATAATTCTATTAATAATAAACTGATATTATACATTAATTTAATACTAACAGTATGTTTGGTTTATATATCGAAATATATCCAAATACAATCATATACATCTTTTCTCTTTATATATGCAATAGTTCAATTAGTGTATTTCATTATATTTTTCTATAAATCTCCTGTTATTGTTGTAATACTAATATTTATTCTTACATACTTTATATATTTAATTCCACACTTCTTTTTTCAGGAGTATTACTTTTCGAGCAACCGTATATTTCAGTCTTCTTACACAATATCACTTAATCTAAAACTATTGATAGTATTTAATACATTTTGTTTTACAGCACTTGGGAAAAAGATAGAAATATATAAATTATCTCTCGAAAAAAAGTTTAATAGGAAAAATGCTCCAGTAATTGTCTATATTTTATCTATTATTATTATTTTCTTTTGTGGCTTAATAGTATATGAAGCAGGAGGTACTATATTAACAGGTGGTTATTCTGATACAACGACAGTTGGGCGTAGTGGGTTTGTTGATTATTCTTTATTTATTATTCCCATTATGTTCTATTTTGATAAAAAGGGTAGCCAAAAAAAATATATTTTATTTATTGGAATATTATACATTATTGTAAACTTCTTATTTGGCTATCGTTTACGCTCGATGCAAATGATGTTTGCTTTATATTGTTTATATTATTCAATGAAGATTTCTACTAAAAAAGTTATAGCCATATGTCTATTTGCTATTGTTATATTTGCATGGTTAGGTAGCATACGTGCCGGAAATACATTTAGTCTTTTTCAGGTAATTGGTAATTTTAATGGAAAGGATACAATTATCAGCAATCAAGGCGGTGTATGGCAGTCATCTATTATATATATTTCTTTGATCGAGTATGGTTATTTAGATTGGATTGGACGTATTAAAATGCTGCTGGGTAATATAATAGCAATTGTTATTCCATCAACGCAAATGTCACCTAATTGGTCTATACAACAATTTGTTAGACAGTATGTGAATATTCCTGGTGGAGGATTTGCATCAGCATATTTATATGTTTATGGGGGTTGGGTAGGTGTAGGTTTAGGGGGCTGGCTAATTGGCAGCATTATGTCTATTCCTTATAGAGAGATTAAAAGACAAGGAGTAATGTTATATTCATCGTTAATACTGATTGTTACGTTTAGGTGGTATTCTTACTCCTTAATAAATTTCTTTAAAATGGGATTTTGGATGTTATTATTATTTTGGGTATGTAATTTGATGTATTATTCAATAGCTAATCGAAGTTGTGATTTAAAAAAATTAATATAATCTATGCATGGGAAAAATTTAGTTCATATTTAGGCATAGGCTGAACTGCTTAAAAAGGAAAAATTAAATGAATAGATTAAAATATAAAATAAAATTAATAGGGCAAAATAATCCTTTTCTATATAAATTTATAAAAAAGAATGTACCTTATAATACTAGAAATTATGATCATATTATTACAAAAAATAGTTCAATTTGCATCGAAGGATATCCATCAAGTGCAAACTCTTTTACCAAATATATAATTAATATATTAATTGCAGATGAAGGTGTTGTATATCATTCTCTTCACGCTTTGGCAAATGTGAAGTTAGCAGTAAAATACATAGTTCCCTGCATTGTTTTATTGCGTGATCCTGTTGATGCGATAACGTCGAGTCATGTAAGGTTTAGCAAAACTATGAATCTTAATATTGATAATTTCATTTATCGCTATATCAATTTTTATAAAGGTGTGTCAAACATACTTTACGGTTGTAAGATAGTGCATTTTACAGATATCATCAATTTGGATAAAGAATATCTTAAAAAGCTAGTTGAGTATTTATGCTTAGACATTAATGTTGAGCATTTTGATATTGATAAATTAGTTAAAAAATCATTAGTAAATTTAAAAAAACATGAAGTAAAGAAAAATATTGGGATAAGAGAAGCACTTCCAAATTCTGAAAGAGAAAAGAAAAAAACGGCTTACAAAAAAGAAGTTTTACAAAATAAATTGATATCGGAAGCTTATAATATTTATAATAAACTAGTTCATATAAAACTTTAATGCTTATTTCAGAGTAGTAACCAGTTCTAGTCTAAATTAAAAAAATTGATACTGAAAGGAGTAATAAAAATATGGAAAATTTATTTCCACAAAAAAACAGAATAACCAGAGAAAAAAGAGAGAAACTTCTTGGCCAAAATTCATTTTTGATCTGGTTTACCGGACTATCGGGTTCTGGAAAAACTGCAATTGGAAATTTATTGGAATATGAATTGTATAGCAAAGGCTATCTGACCTATATGCTGGATGGGGACAATATCAGGAGTGGTTTAAATAGTAATTTAGGTTTTTCCGAGGAAGATAGAGAAGAGAACATAAGACGCATTGGGCATGTTGCGAATCTGTTTGTAGATGCCGGATTCATAGCTATCACTGCTTTTATCAGCCCCTTTGAGAAGGATAGACAGCTGGCAGCTGATATTGTTGGAAAGGATAGGTTTGTTGAAATATTTGTAAACTGCCCAATAGATGTGTGTATTGAAAGGGATCCAAAAAACCTTTATAAAAAGGCATTAAATAATGAGATTTTAGATTTTACCGGTATCTCATCTCCTTATGAAGAACCGTCAAACCCGGATATTTCATTAGATACAAGCAAATTGAGCCCGCAAGAATCAATTGATAAGATTCTATCATATCTAGAGAATAGAAAATTATTATTCCCAAATAAAAGAATGGTTTAATACATTGGATTTAGATAAATCAATGATAAATTTATATGATAATGACAGAGTATTAATAATCCATCACTGGGACTGCGATGGATTATGTGCCGCTGCCTTGCTCATTAAGTATTTATCTGCTTTAAATAGTAATATTGAAATATATACAGGGCTGGGAGAGATCGGTAAGTATTATTTTACTTCAGAAAAGATTAAAGAGTTTAAAAAATTAAAGCCCGGCCATATTATTATTTGCGATTTTGCTATTCCCAGAGAAGATATTCTAAAACTTAAAGATATTTCAAATAGTATTTATGTATTTGATCATCACGAGCAAGATGAGATTAAAGAAGTAGTTCATATTAATCCTCTGACCAAAAAAGATATTAGCGGACTAAAGTATCCTTCTGCCGGATGGGTAGTAAATGAATATTTTAGAAGACCTCAAGAAATTCTGGCAGCTCTGGGCGCTATTGGTGATCAGGAGGAAATATTAAAGAAAGATAAGAGAGTTACAGATATTCTAAATAAAAATAACCTAAACTTTGACCAGGCTCAAGAAATAGTAAAAAATATAGATTCCAGCTATATCATCAATGATGAAAAACAAATAAAATGGATAGTGGACCTGCTAGCAAGAGATAAAAATAAAATAAAGAAACTATTGAAAAATAGAAAATTATTAATTAGCAGACAAAAGATTGAAAACGCGATTGAGAGCATAATAGAAAGCGGATATACGAAAGATGATGACAGGCAAATAATATATAAAAAATATAAAAGTGAATTTCATATAATCTCAAATATAACCAGAGAGCTTGCAAAAAAGTTTTCAGACTACTTGATTATTGTAATAAATAATTCAAAAAAAGAAGATTCAAATATCTATTTTAGGAATAGAAAAGGTTTAAATCTTGTACCGTTAATCGAATTGGCTCATAACTATGGGTTCAATTCCGGAGGTAAGAAGGAAGTAGTAGGGGTTATTTTACCTGAAAGCAGCATCTCAGGTTTTTTAGAAGAGGCAATAAATATACTAAATATATAGTCCTTGAATACTAAAGAAATACCGTATTTTATTATTAGATTGATAAGTATAATAAATAATGGTAAAAATAGAGAAATTCAGTACTCCAAAAGAGATGTTAGTTTATTTATAATGATTATATTATTTAGGATTGATGATAAAGAAAATAAACGATGTTCCCATAGAAGATGTATTGGTTAAAATTATTAAGTTTTTAGAAAGAAAAGGGTATATTAAAATTGAGAAAAGAAATTGAAGACTACAAATTATCCCATCTTGATTACCTGGAGTCTGAAAGCATATACATAATGAGAGAAGTAGCTTCAGAGTTCCAAAACCCTGTTATGCTGTATTCAATTGGCAAGGACTCAAGTGCAATGCTAAGGCTTGCTCAAAAAGCTTTTTATCCGGGAAAGATACCTTTTCCCATGATGCATATCGATACAGGTTATAAGTTTAGCGAAATGGTTAAATTCAGAGATAAGATAGCTAAAGAATTGGGCCTGAGACTTATTATATACAAAAATGAAGAATATATAGAAAAGGGGATGAACCCAAATAAGCAGGGTATGGAAAAATGCTGTAGATTTTTAAAAACACAGGCGCTTCTTAATGCCATAAAAAAATATAACTTTGATGCCGCTCTTGGCGGCGCAAGAAGAGAAGAAGAAAAGTCCAGAGCAAAGGAGAGGGTTTTTTCTTTTAGAGATGAATTTGGCGCCTGGGATCCAAAAAACCAGAGACCGGAATTATGGAATTTATATAATACTAAAATTAATAATGGGGAATCCGTAAGAGTATTTCCATTATCAAATTGGACCGAGCTTGATATATGGCAGTATATAAAAAAAGAGAATATAGAAATCGTGCCATTATATTTTGCCAAAATGAGAAAAATAATAAGAAGAGGCAATTTGATTCTTTTAGCAGATGAATTTAATTCACCAAACGAAAATGAAAAAATAGAGGAAGCAATGGTCAGATTCAGGACCCTTGGCTGTTCTCCGTGTACAGGCGCCATAGAGTCAAGCGCAGACACTATCGATGATATCGTAGATGAAGTCTACTGGGTCAAAAAATCTGAAAGAGAAAATAGAGCAATAGATCATGATAGTGATAATTCAATGGAACAAAAAAAGGTTGAAGGGTATTTTTAGATGGATAAGTTTGACAGAGATAAGGATCTACTCAGATTTGTTACTGCCGGCAGTATTGATGATGGAAAATCAACACTGATTGGAAAGCTATTATATGAAGCAAGAGGGATATACGAAGATCAACTGGACAGCATAAAAAATATAGCCAAAAGAAAAGGTTTAAGCGGTCCTGATCTGGCACTTCTTATGGACGGCCTTAAGTCAGAAAGAGAGCAGGGCATAACAATTGATGTAGCCTACAGATATTTTGCCACCCCAAAGCGAAAGTTCATAATCGCAGATTCTCCGGGCCATATACAATATACCAGAAATATGGTTACAGGCGCATCCACAGCCGACCTAGCTGTAATATTAATAGATGCCAGAAAAGGTGTGCTGGAGCAAACTAAAAGGCATTCTTTTTTAATTACTTTACTTGACACCCCCCATATTTTGGTGGCTGTAAATAAAATGGATCTGGTAGACTACTCCCGGAAAGTATTTGAAGATATCAAAGAAGACTATCTTCGGTTTGCAAGCAAGCTCAATACCCATGATATACAGATAATGCCCATATCCGCATTAAAAGGAGATATGATTATTGATAGGGGTAGTAATATGGATTGGTATGAGGGAAGGACTTTTTTAAGTTTCTTAGAAGAGGTAAATATCATATCCGATAGAAATTTGATTGATTTCAGGTTTCCGGTCCAGTATGTTATTCGTCCCGATCTGGATTTCAGGGGTTATGCCGGAAGGATTGATTCAGGTATTATAGCGATAGGGGATGATATTGCAGTACTTCCCTCCGGAAAGAAAAGTAAAGTTAAATCAATAACAACCTATGACGGCAAGCTTGATTATGCTTTCTCGCCCCAATCAGTAGTAATAGCCCTGGAAGATGAGATTGACATATCCAAAGGCGATATGCTGATAAGGCAAAGAAATATACCGGAAATAGACGGTGAATTTGAAGCAGAGATATGCTGGATGGTCGAAGAGCCAATGGTGGTCGGTAAAAAATATCTAATCAAACATACCACAAATACCATGATGGGGATTATAGGGGAGCTTCGATATAAGATAGATATAAATACCCTGCACCGCAAAGAGGCAAAAGAACTTGGTCTAAATGAAATAGGCAGAGTGATCATTAAAACACAAAAACCTATTATGTTTGACACTTATGTAAGAAATCATGCAAATGGATCTTTTATAATAATAGATGAGCTTACAAATGATACAGTGGGCGCGGGAATAATCTGGTATAAGGCAGGAAAGATACCAGGTCAAAATGAGAATTAGCTTACTTAGAATAGATAATATTCTTAATACTTTCCACTTATTCCATGGTCAACGATACGGCACCAGAGATAACGGCAACAGAGGCCGGTCCTATGCCTTTAACTCAGATGTACAATTTGGACAGCAAGTAGCTTTTAAATTAATTGAAGAAAAGCAAAATGGACATTCTTTTGTAGTGATTTTTTCCTCTTCTTTCTTCTTTAATCTATTCACAGCCCTGATGATGAAGAAAAGTACAAGAGCTATTATCAGAAAACTTATAATAGCATTTACAAATATTCCCCAATTCAATGTTACCGCTCCTGCCTCATGAGCTGCGGCAATCGATAAATAAGGTCCGGCAACAGCCCCTTCCCTGAGTACTGCAAAAAGGTTAGAGAAGTCAGCATTTCCTAAAAGAAGTCCCACTGGAGGCATTATAATATCATTTACCAGAGAGTTAATAATAACACTGAAGGCTGCACCAATGATTATACCTACGGCTATACTGATCATGCTGCCCTTCGTTATAAATTCTTTAAAATCCTTTAGCATTTCGGCCCCTTTGCTGGATAAAATATTTTGATAGTTTTGATTATAATATTAAAACAATAATTATAAAAGGTAAAATAAAAATTATCAGCTTGAAGTATGCAGGGGAATTCTATTATAATATATCCTGTAAACTTTTTAATATCAGATATGATTTTATGTGGGGAAGTGTATTTTGAGATTTGTAGATTATAAATGTGAAGACTGTGGAGAGATCTCTGAAATCATTATCAGAGGTAGCGGCACAGAGATCAAATGTGAAAAATGCGGCAGCAGCAAAATGGTAAAGGTATTTGCACCTGTCAGTTTTAAGGGCAACTCTTCATGCAGCAGCTGTTCGAGCGGGAGCTGTTCCACCTGTTCATAGTAAAAGCCGGAGGAGATACCGGCTGCTTGCGAGAAGAAGAACAAAAATGTTAAGAACCATTATTAAGGAATTAAAAAAGCATATTCCTTTTGCTGCCTTTGGAGCATTTACCGGAATTGTGATAATGGTTGTTCTTTATAATTTCCCTACAAAATTCTCTTACGATGTCTTTTATACCCTGCATCCGCTTCATGTATTGTTAAGTGCATATACCACCGCAGCGATGTATAAGCTCAATACAGGCCCCGGGCACAAAAATAGAATCTGGATGATGATATTAGTGGGTTATCTGGGGTCGATAGGGATTGCTACTCTGAGTGATTCTTTAATCCCTTATCTGGGGGAAGTCTTGCTGGATCTACCCAACAGAGGGATACATATAGGGTTTATTGAAAAGTGGTGGCTCGTAAATCCATTAGCCTTCGCAGGCATAATAATAGCTTATTTTAGACAAACCACAAGAATTCCGCATGCGGGGCATGTATTGCTAAGTACCTGGGCCTCATTATTTCATATTATTATGGCATCAGGCGGGTTGATGCACTGGTCCTTATTTATCGTAGTTTTTTTATTTTTATTTTTATCCGTCTGGATACCCTGCTGTATCAGCGATATTGCATTTCCCCTATTATTTGTTAAGAAGAAAAACTGATTCATCAGTAATAGCATCATTGATATTACTGTCAAAGCTGCCGCCGGCAGCAGATTGAAATTGTGGATATACTGCAGAGATCATGGATCCATGATCATAAATAATCTGAAAATAAACTTTTTAATAAAATGTGTATTAATAGTCTTGACATACTATACCTATTGTTTATACTTATTTGTGGTGATGATAAATGAATTCAAAAAAAGTAAATATAACTATTCCTGAAGAGAACCTGGATGAGATCAATGACTTCTGTAAAAGCGAAGATGTGAGCAAAAGCTGGCTGATTCGCGAGGCAGTCTCCCGGTATATCACTGCTGTCAAAGATAAGAAGATTCTGGATAAAAAAAGAGTAGATATGAAATGGGCGCAGAAAGCTTCGGGAAAGCTTCGGGGAGAAAGCGCAGGATTCCATAATAATAAAAAAGGCTTTGAAATAATAAGAGAATCCAGGGACAGGAAGCAATAATATGGATATAGTCTTAGATGCTTCAGTAGCAGTCAAGTGGTTCAATGAAAAGAATGAAGACTATGTAGAGGCTGCTGTGGAAATCCAGAATCAGAAAATATCAGGATGCCTGGATATTATTGTGCCGGATCTATTCTTTCTGGAAGTTTTAAATGTTTTTCTAACGAAATCCGGATTTGGCCCTCAGGAGATTTCTATAATCCGGCAAGTATTGCATAAGATGAGCCTCAGGGTGATTTATCCGGATAATGATATTTTAGAAGATACGGTTCAAATTGCATGTGCTAATAGTCTTACTATATATGATTCCTTATATATTGCTATTGCAAAAGTTTGTGAGGCTCCCCTTTTTACAGAAGATAAGAAAATATTGTCATGCGGGAGTAGATTTACATTCATCAAACATCTTGAAGAATTCAGGATGCTTTGAAAATAAGTGAGAGATTTCTATTCAGGCAGGGAAAAAATATGATCATAGATACAGGAGCTGGAAGAAAATATGAAATTATATCTTGAATGCATACCATGTTATATAAGGCAGGTCCTGGAGGCTATGGACATGTTTACAGATGATGGGAGCTTAAAGGAAAAAATACTGAAGGAAGTCCTTGAAGCATTAGCTGATTTCGATACTGGAGATGCCGGCCTTATGACTAATGCAAAGATACAGAGGATATTAAAAAAATATGCCCCCGCCGGTGATCCATATAAAAAGGAAAAGGAAAGAATGAACCTTATCTGCATGGAGATGGCAGACGAGACAGCGGCTATGATAGAAGAATCAAAAGATCCATTTGAGACAGCGCTGAGAGTAGCGCTTGGAGGCAATATAATAGATTTTGGCCAGGGCAATGATTTCAAGGCACAAAAAATAAAGAGCACTATAGAACATGCACTCACACAGGAGTTGGATGGAGACATGATAATCAGATTAAAGGAAAACATAGCAGGGGCAAAAAAAATATTATATATTGGCGACAATACCGGCGAGATTGTCTTTGACAGGATATTCATTGAAAGGTTCTTCCCCGCCGGCAGGACTATATTTGCGGTAAGGGGAGGTCCGGTAATGAATGATGCGACTATTGAGGATGCACAGATGACCGGGATGACCGGTATTGTCAGAGTAATAACCACGGGACTTGATATGGCCGGGGCAATTCTCCCGTACTGCTCCGAAGAGTTTTTAAAGGAATATAAGGATGCGGACCTGATCATCTCTAAAGGCATGGGAAATTACGAGGCATTAAGCAGCGAGGATAAAAATATATTCTATCTTCTAAAGGTAAAATGTTCCGTGATCGAAGAAAGTCTTAAGGGAAAGTACAAGCTCGGCGATATAGTAGTAGATGATCTGACGTATTTAAAGAATAATAATTGACAGCATTTGTCAGATAAGGGTTACAATATTTTCATAAACATAATAATTATCCCGGCAGGGTATAGAAAAAAAACTTTCGATAATATATTATTCTATCTTGCAGGCATAATGACTATAAATACTAAATAAATATGATAAAAAAAAATATAATCATCATTTTGATTGCAGCGTCAATTGCTGCTGCAATCATATTTACTGATAAAGTAATATCGGCGGATCGGCTCGAGGACCTGTCTTCGGAATCGGGGGAAAGCATAAATAATAATGGCGGCAATAATACTGCGGGTGCAGACATTATTGAAAATGAAAAAAAAGTTACAGCAGGTATAAATAAAGATAGCGATAGTAAAAGCTCCATAGAGGCTGAAGCAGCCATTAAAGAAAGTGGCGCCGAATCAAATATTGAGATCCAGGAGAATATGCAGGCGGATCCGGATAGTGAACAGGCTGAGATAGCAGCCAGCGGTGATGATGCCGAAACAATACCGGATGAGAATATGGGGGATAACCGGCGGACCTTTCCTGATGAAGAAAATATTGATTATAGCGACAGCGGGAACTTTAGAATAGAAGTCGATCTTGGCCGCCAGAGGGTCATTGTATTCTACAAAGATGATATACTCAGGGAAATGATATGTTCGGGAGGAGCCCCTGAATCGCCCACCCCTCTGGGGGAATTTACAACATTGCAGAAAATCGAATATTATTTTGTAGAGAGGTTTGATGTAGGAGCATATTACTGGATAAGATTCTTTGAGGATTATCTTATTCATAGTGTTCCTTTCGACGAGGAAGGCAAAATGATAATCGAGGAGTTTGAAAAGCTCGGCAGCCCTGCGAGCCATGGGTGCATAAGGCTCAAGCTGGAAGAAGCAAAGTGGCTCTATGAGACTATCCCCCTGGGTGTAAAAGTACTGATCTACTAATAAGAAGAAGGAAAGATCTTCCGGGTGTATTTAAAAAGTCTTGAATTAAAAAATTACAGAAATTATGAATCTATAGATATTGAGTTTGATAAAAACTCTATACTGCTTGTGGGAAATAATGGAAATGGAAAGACAAATCTCCTGGAAGCCATACATTACCTTTCTGCCGGGTGTTCCCACAGAACGCATGTTCAGGACGAGCTTTTAAAATGGGGAAGCGGATTTTCACTGATCCGTGCAAATATTTATTCCGGCATTGATCAGAAAAAATTTCTGGTGGAAATAGAAATAAGAAGAAATAATGTTCTGAAGATAAAGGTAAACGGCGTATATTATAAAAAGAAGAAAGATTTTATCTCGATCTTGCCATCGGTCATCTTTTCTCCTGATGATCTGAGAATAATCAAATCAAATCCAGGAGAAAGAAGGGCTTTCCTTGATTCTATACTGGAAAAGATATATGGAGATTTTTCTTCCCTCCGGCTTCAATATCAGAAGATCCTGGTCCAGAGGAACAGCCTTCTTAAAAGCGCAGGAGGAAGGCTCAGCAGCAAGCATCTTGAAACGCTTGATACATGGAACGACAATCTTGTAAAGTATGGCATAGAGATAATTTTAAAAAGATATGAGCTTCTGAATTCCATTAAAACAGGATTTGCCGGCCATATAGAAGATTTTTTTAAAGGAGCCGTTCCGGATATTAAATATGTCTTTAGCTGGGACAGAAACGGGAAAGAAGAGAACCGCGATCCTGAAAAGAGTCTCAGGGAAAATAAGAAAAATGATAGTGATATTGTGATGGATAGGGATTTTCTGAGGGAGGAGTTCAAAAAAAGATTAACTGAAAATTTGGATAGGGACCTTGCACGCAAGACAACATCCCTGGGGCCGCACCGCGATGATTTTGTAATTTGTTTTAATGGTAGAGATATACGTTCATATGGTTCGCAGGGGCAGCAGAGGATAGCATCTATAAGTCTGAAGCTATGCGAGCTCCAGATTCTCAGGGACAGGCTAAAAACAGACCCGGTACTTCTTCTGGATGATGTCCTTTCAGAGCTTGATACCCGGAGGCGCAGGAGGCTGGTAAAGATCATAAGAGGCAGGTTCCAGACATTTGTAACTGCTACTAATATCAGCTATCTGGACAAGCTTGATATAGACTTCGGATCAAGATTTCTGGTCAGGGACGACAGTATAATAGGGATGGAGCTGTGACAGAGGCGGGTTAAAAAATTCTTATTTTTATTATACAATATGATAGTACGGAGCAGGCTGAATTGTAACTTAATTGTAACAATGAATTTGCTGCATATCATTAATTATCAAATATTAAAAAGAGGGCGTTAATATGATCATTAACCAGGCTGTTTTATGGGCCATCCTGGGAGTCTGTCTTCTTCTCTTTTGCTCAGGTTTTTTGTACCGGATATCTATCTGGCTGTATGGAGGAGACGGAGGGGAAGGTAACAAAAGTTCCAGAGCAGGTAAATTTTTCCGGTATTTTGGAATATTTTTAAGAACTCTTTTCAGCAGAAGAGCGGGACGGGTGATAAAAAGCTTTTTTTTAGACGGCATCATACATGGGAATCTTTTCAGGGACAGTATCCTGAAATGGTTCATACATGTATTCATGTTCTTTGGTCTTGCAAGCTTTACAGTGATCACGATCCTGCACGTAATTGCTATTGCAGCTGCTCCGAATAATATTATAGATAGATCGAGCCCATGGTTTATGAGCCCATGGTTTATAATGGTATTTGGAACGCTTGAAAACAGATTCACCGCTATGGTGACAGATCTCTCGAAGCTTGCTATATTTGGAGGAGCTTTTATTGCATTTCTGAGGTTCCTGCTCCTTAAAAAGAAATATAAATCAGTTGAATTAAAGGATAAATCCGCAGGTATAATGATATCGGTAATAGCGCTCCTCTCTTTTGTATACGAAGGGACCTTTTTCCTTGATATGGGGATCCCGGCATCGAGGGCGGTATTTGCACCTGCCGGATATATACTTTCCCTAATACTCGGATTTATACCAGGTATTAACTGGGCGGTGGCAGCTGCGGTCTTTTTCTATGCATATATTATCATGCTTTTTTTGTTTGTGGCCCTGATACCTTTTGGAAAGTATTCCCATATGGTCTTCGGCCCTATTGTAGCGGTACATAATAAGATGAAGGAAGGAAAGCATTAGCATCATCAGCGCCATCAGTATCTCAAGATGATTTTGACCGGCAGCGGTCTGAATAATAAATATAAGAAAATGATGGGATAAAAAATGAGATTCGATAAATTGGGTGTAAAACAGCTTGCAGAGTTAGATGCCTGCACCAGATGCGGCAATTGTCTGGATCTTTGTTCTGCATATCTTGGGAGCGGGGATGTGTCTATATCGCCAAAGAAAAAAATGGAAAAGTTAAAGAATGCGGTAAATAAGGAATATGGACTCCTTTCCAGATTATTAAAGAAAAAGCTGACAAGAAAAGAAACAGAAGCAATATCGCATGCAGCATTTGCCTGTACTATGTGTTCGAGATGCGAAGTGGACTGCCATATAAATATAAAGCTGCAGGATATCTGGCTCAGGCTAAGGGAAATATTGGTAGATGAAGGCGAGCATCCTGAAGCTCTGGGCATGATGAGAGATAGATTAAAAAAGTCCCGCAATGTCTCTTTTGATACCAATGAGGGGAGAACGGACTGGATAAAACCTGTCCCCGGCATTCCTGAGGACAGGTTTATAAGAGAAAGTGCACAGGTCGTATACTTTGTGGGGTGCGTATCTTCTTTTTCCCCGAGGACATTTAAAATTCCGCGGTCGGTCGTCCGGATATTCCAGGAAGCAGATATAGATTTTGCACTTCTCGGGGATGAAGAATGGTGCTGCGGTTTTCCACTTATGTCATCAGGTTTTGTAAAGGACTTTATCGAATTTGCAGAGCATAATATTGAAAGGGTCAATAACAGCGGAGCAGAATATCTGGTGACCTCATGTCCCTCATGCTACCACATGTGGAGCCATGTCTATCCGGAAAAGATAAAGGATACAAAAATGAATTTCAAGGTCCTTCACGCGGTCCAGTATCTTTATATGCTGGTAAAGGAAGGCAGGATAAAATTAAACCCCGTAAATAAAAAGGTCACTTATCATGATCCCTGTGATCTTGGCAGGAACTCGGGCATATATGAGGAACCGAGAAAACTTATCAGGTCGGTCCCCGGGGTAGAATTCATTGAGCTGGAAAATAGCGGGAAATATGCGACATGCTGCGGAGGCGGAGGAAATGTGGAATCCATTGATGCCGGCCTTTCATCAAATATTGCAGCCATAAAAGCCGGCGAGGTGATCAAAACAGGAGCAGATATGGTTGTGACTTCATGCCAGCAATGTGTCAGGACCATAACAACGGCCCTCAAGAAAGAAAAATCAAAAATAAAAACAATTGATCTGGTCCAGCTCGTGATTGAAAGCATCAGAGAAGAATCATGATGAAAGAAATAGAAGATATTGGCAGTATAATAGGTTCGGTAGTAAACAGGATGGATATTAATGCAAAATTAAAGACATCCGGTATCTTTAATCACTGGGAAGAAATAGTGGGGGAAGAAATAGCAAAAAGGTCCAGACCTAAAAAGCTTGTGCGCAGGATTTTATACATATCTGTGACTACTTCTACGTGGGCAAATGAACTCAGCCTTATGTCGGAAAAACTGATAGAAAAGATTAATTCTTTTGTCGGTGAAGATATTGTCGGGAAATTGAGATTTAAGGCAAATCTTTAGATTTTTTCAGCGTATTTTCGCAAAATTTATATCAAAATATGGTATAATGTTACCTGAAAATAAGCTGTTTATTGATGTTGATTTTAATTAGGAACAAAAGCGGAATGCCCGGTTTTCAGATCCGGGATGAGAGTGTTGATGAGGATGTCGCATCTTATATAGCTGGATCATGAAGGGTATTTACAAAACAGGTATTTATTCAATAGTAATTGCCCTTTATCTTTATTAAATAAAGGCTAAAATCAGGCAAAGAGGGGATTTTTTTGGGAAAATCAAGTTATGATGCTAAAGATATCACTGTACTTGAGGGCCTGTCGGCTGTAAGAAAGAGACCCGGTATGTATATAGGGTCCACGGGTACAAGGGGGCTTCATCATCTTATATATGAAGTCATTGATAATAGTATCGATGAGGCTATGGCAGGGCATTGTGATAATGTACTTGTTGTTTTAAACAAAAACGATTCTGTCACAGTAATCGATAATGGCAGGGGAATACCTGTTAAAAAAATTAAGAAATATAATAAGCCCGCAGTGGAGATCGTGCTTACAAAGCTTCATGCCGGAGGAAAATTCGGCGGAGAGGGGTATAAGGTATCAGGGGGCCTTCACGGAGTCGGAATATCAGTCGTAAATGCACTTTCTGAGAAATTAATGATAGATATAAGAAGAGATGGATATGTCTATAGCCAGGAATATAAGAAGGGGGACCCGACCGGTCCTTTAAAAAAGGGAAAGAAGACCGGCAGCCACGGGACCGCAATAACGTTCTTTCCCGATCTGGAGATATTTGAGGACATTGATTACAAATATGAGATACTGTCCAGCAGGATGAAGGAGATGGCATTTCTTAATAAAGGCCTCAAGATCACGCTTGTTGATATGCGCGAGGAACCCCAGAAGAAGGAAGAGTTCAGGTATGAAGGCGGAATAATTGATTTTGTAAGCTATCTATGTGAGAAAAAAGACTGTCTTCACAAAAAAGTCATTTATATATCCAACAAGAATGACAATCATGAAGTAGAGATAGCCATGCAGTATACCAGCGGCTATTCTGAAAGTATATTCTCGTTTGCCAATAATATAAATACAACTGAAGGCGGCACGCATCTCAGCGGTTTTAGGGGAGCGCTTACCCGTTCCATAAATGATTATGCCAGGAGTAATAATATACTTAAGGAAAAGGATGAAAACCTCCAGGGAGAAGACGTAAGAGAGGGTCTGACTTCTATTATCAGCGTTAAGCTGAAAGATCCCCAATTTGAGGGGCAGACCAAGACTAAGCTTGGCAATAGCGAGATGAAGGGTTTTGTAGAATCAACAGTGAACTCAAAACTTTCTGAATTCATGGGCGAGAATCCTTCGGTCGCTAAAATAATTGTCAATAGGTGCATTGATGCCGCGAGGGCCCGGAATGCGGCCAAAAAGGCCCGCGACCTTACACGCAAGAAATCCCTTCTGGAGAGCGGATCCCTTCCGGGGAAACTGGCTGATTGTTCCATAAATGACCCGAAATTCAGTGAGATATATCTTGTCGAGGGAGATTCGGCTGGCGGCAGCGCCAAGCAGGCAAGGGACAGGAGATTTCAGGCCATACTTCCTCTGCGGGGGAAAATACTCAATGTTGAAAAAGCCAGGCTCAACAGGATACTTTCAAGCATAGAAATACAGGCAATGATCACTGCCTTTGGAGCCGGGATAAGCGATGATTTTGAAATAGGAAATGCAAGATACCACAGGATAATAATAATGACAGATGCCGATGTAGACGGTTCACATATAAGAACATTGATACTTACATTTCTATACAGATATATGCCGGGGCTTATTGAGGCCGGCTATGTATATATTGCACAGCCTCCGCTCTATCAGGTCAAATGCGGCAAAGAGATAAACTATGCTTATACGGAGAAAGAGCTTGATAGTTTTAAAAAGAAATATGAAGGCAAGAGGATCAATGTCCAGCAATACAAGGGTCTTGGAGAAATGGATCCGATACAGCTATGGGACACCACGATGGACCCGGAGACAAGAACGCTGCTGAAAGTCGAGATCGAGGATCCGCTTATAGCAGATGATGTGTTCTCTACTCTTATGGGGGATAAAGTGGAGCCCCGCAGAAGGTTTATTGAGAAAAATGCCAGGGGAGTATCCTTTATAGACATTTAATTCAGGGAGACACTTGCCGGATAGAAAATAATTTTTAGTCAGGGGAATAAATGGTATTTGAACTAAAGGGAAAGATAAAGAATATTGAAATAGAATCCGAGATGCAGGACTCATACCTGAGCTATGCTATGAGCGTGATAATAGGGAGAGCTCTGCCGGATATCAGGGATGGCTTAAAACCTGTACACCGCAGGATACTATATGCGATGCAGGATATGGGGATGCGGTCGAATACTCCCTATAAAAAAAGCGCCAGGATAGTCGGCGAGGTCCTGGGCAAGTATCATCCCCATGGCGATACAGCGGTCTACGATGCAATGGTAAGGATGGCGCAGGATTTTTCCCAGCGCTATATGATGGTCGACGGCCACGGAAACTTCGGTTCTGTTGATGGAGACAGAGCGGCAGCCATGAGGTATACAGAAGCCAGGCTGGCAGCATTTGCAGAAGAACTTCTGGTTGATATAGATAAGAATACAGTAGATTTTGTAGAT
>CBEVGD010000005.1:0-32558 GCA_965549355.1 uncultured bacterium
AAAAGACCTTATATTTTTTCTACAATATTCATACCTGATATGTTAATATCTTATATATTAGAATGAAGCGCGGGAACAATAAACGGACCCTTATTATGGATGATGCTATAAAAAAAGTTATTATCATTTTAATTATTATAATGCTCATTCTTCCGCTTATATCCGGCTGCGACCCTACATTTATAGACATATATACACAATTAAATGAAGACTATTCGGGTACGCGGACAGTGGATATAGCTGTAAAGACTGAGTATATCCGAAAGGGAGATGTCACGCTCGAACAGAACCTGTCCCTCTTTGATAAATTACTTGAGATACTTCCTGAAGGCGAGATAGATACTTTTGAAGAAGAAGGCTATACCCATTTTTCCTCAAAGATCGTCTTTGATGATATCAATTTTCTCAAACATATCTCCATAGATGACTTTTCCAGCGAACTCTCACAGAGATTCCTCGCAAAAATGGAGATTGATGAGTATTTTTTTTACAGGGAAGTTTTTTTTGAAGATTATATCGATATGAAGATCGATGAGACCCTGCTTAATTCCAGTGATGCCAATTCGGACCATAACCACCTCCATAATCTTGCCAGTGCTGACAGCGGAATCCTGGATATTACATATCAAATCAAATTTCCCGTAAAGATAGTCAAGTCCAATGCAGATCTTATAGGGGATAACAATATCGCTATCTGGAATATACCCTACGGCCGGGAACAGAAGATCTTGATTGAGGGGAAGAAGACAAAATTTCTGTCATATTTCATGGTCGTAATACTGGGACTGCTTGGACTTTTTATACTCTTTATCATCTTTGCCCTGGTATTCAGCTCGCGTCTCAGAAGAAAGCCGTCCAGAACGGGATCTCAAAAGACATATGATAATTATTTCAAGAAGGACAGGTATTTTAGCAATGACGACAAAGATGAACTCTGAATGGGCCAATGGCCCCGGTGCCCTCCACCTAAAGACTCCTCTGGACACTAATAAAGTAAAGAAGCTTCATTCAGGCGATATGATATATTTGAGCGGCACTATTTATGGAGCAAGGGATGCTGCACACAAGAGGATGTTAAAAGCTATCAGGGACGGACAGTCTCTTCCAGTGGGCCTGGCTGATATTACAATATTCTATGTCGGCCCCTCTCCGACACCCCCGGGAAAGAGAAGCGGAAGCATAGGCCCGACCACTGCTGCAAGGATGGACGCCGTTACAGAGCCTCTTCTGGCCCGGGGCGTCAGGGCCATGATAGGAAAGGGCAAAAGAAGCGAAACATTAAAGAAGATGTGCCCCGAATATGGATCTGTCTATCTTATATCTATCGGCGGGATCGCAGCTTATCTTTCTTCAAAGGTCAGCCGGATTGAAGCTATTGCATATGAGGACCTTGGTCCCGAAGCGATCTATAGGATAGAGATCAACGACTTTCCACTGTTTGTGGCTTATGATATATATGGCGGCGATATCTTTGAATACTCTATAGATAATTGATCAAGAGAATCAGTTAAATTTGATAATCAAACCATTGTTTTTGTTTGACAATCCTAAAAAATAAGGTATTATTGATAATATCTATATACGATATCGTAATACAATACTATAAACCGGAAAGAGCAAAACAGTGGCCAATAAAAAATTTAAAAACAATATTGTCCTTCTTGGGATGGTTTCTTTATTTACCGATCTTTCAAGCCAGATGATATATCCTTTGATCCCTGAATTTCTTGTCAGCATTGGGACCAAAAAGGCAATAATAGGTGCGATAGAAGGTATTGCAGAGAGTACCGCATCCCTGCTTAAACCCGTTTTTGGCAGACTCTCAGACAAATTAAAGAATAGAAAGTTATTTATTTATCTCGGTTATGGCTTATCTGCTATCTCGAAGCCATTTTTGTTCTTTGCCAATTCCTGGGCAGCTGTACTGACTGTAAAATTTTTCGAAAGGATCGGCAAGGCTTCCAGGACCCCGGCCCGGGATGCATTGATATCGACTTCCGTTGATGCTTCAAAAAAGGGCAGAGCTTTTGGTTTCCATAGGGCAATGGACAGGATCGGCGCCATCGGCGGCCCACTTATCGCTATGCTTATTTTATTCTTCTTTAAGGGTAATGTCCGGCTGGTCTTTTTACTGTCTGTAATCCCTGCTGTCATGGCTCTGTTTTTTATAAGATTTGTGAAAGAGACCCCTCCTGAAAAGAAAACCGGCCGGAATATAAAATCCAAAAGCAGTCTCAGAAGCACGCCTTTTATTCTGTTTATGGCGGCAAGTATTGTATTTAGCCTGGGGAATTCTTCAAATGCCTTCCTTATTCTCAAAGCCAGAGAGACAGGGCTCTCGATTTTCCTGATCCCTATTATCTGGATCGTCTATAATATATTTTGTTCACTATCATCACCAGTATTTGGTTCGCTATCTGATAAGATCGGTAGAAGACCGGTGATTATTACATCCTTTATTTACTATTCAATAATCTATTATTTATTTTCTATATCTAATTCTCTGTGGTCCGTCTGGGTCCTGTTCGGGGCATATGGCATTTACTATGGATTATCAGAAGGTGTTTTCAGGGCATATATCGCGGACCTTGTGCCCTCCGGTCAAAGAGCCACAGCTTATGGCTTATTTAACACCGGAATAGGCCTTGCCCTATTCCCTGCGTCAATCATAATGGGGACATTATGGGATCTCTTTGGAAGCAGATGGGCATTTACTGTTTCGGCTGTTTTTAGCCTGCTCGGGTTCCTGATCTTTTTAATAAGCCTGATACTCAGCAGAAAAAAGTTAGGAGCCTGTTAAGAAAACTGGGCTCTTAGCTTCAAATACGGGGAGGTAAATAATGGAAGATAGGATCTTCCGTGATTTTTTTCTTGGATTTATAAAGCTGCATATCCTCTATCATTCAAAGAAGGAAGAGATCTATGGAAAAGAATTTAAAAATGAACTTGCGCGACATGGATATGATATTTCTTTCGGAACGCTTTATCCCATATTCCATAAGCTGGAAAAAAACGGATATCTGTTCTCGAGAAAAGCTAATATAGGAGGGAAAATAAGAAAGTACTATTCTATAACAGATAAAGGGGATGCGATCCTTAAAAAATCAAAACACAGGGCCAGAGAACTTTTTAATGAATTATTTGAAAATCAATAAAACTATGATTTATTTCCACTTCTAGCTTAAAGTGGAAATGGTTTATTAAACCTTTTCCACTTCTAAAAAATAGCGTTTAGCAAACTAATACAGGCAATATGGTTTATACTTCTTATAGCGGCAATATCTTTGAAGAGGCCCGCCTGAGACTGTGGCACTGAAGAAAAACCGATACCGGAAGGGTTGCTATATGGCAGGGAGCAAATTCAATATTACATCCGATTGCAGTAGTTTTCCCTCCCAGGCCCTGCGGGCCTATGCCGGTATTGTTTACTTCTTCAAGGATGTTCTCTTCAAGGGATCTGTACCTTTTATCACTATTTCTTATATTTAAATCCCTGAAAGCTGCGGTCCTTGCCAGTTTTGTTACTTCCGATGCTGTACTGCCTATGCCTATGCCTATGATGACCGGTGGACAGCATTTGGTGACATTGGCCCTGACAAGCTCCAGCACAAGGCTGGTTATCCTGTCCTGTCCGATAGAAGGATTCTCCATGGAAAGATATGAACAGTTTTCGCTGCCCCCGCCTTTCAGTGATACTGATATCTCCAGTCCCGGACCGGTTCCAAACCGTGTCGAGATAAGGGCAGGGGTATTATTTCCTGTATTTACCCTTTCATATAGAGGGTCGTTTACTATGGACCTTCTCAGAAAATTACTATTATAGCTTTTTGCGACTGCATCATTAAGGTGTTTGTAAAGATTTCCGCTGTCTTCAATATTTATACCGGGACCGATCTTAAGATCTATATATGTATTTCCACAGTCCTGACATAAGGGAAGCTTTTCCCTGGGGGCTGCTAAGGAATTTTCAAGTATAAGGTCCAGGACCTGCCTCGCAGAACTTCCGGTTTCCCCTTTTCTGAATCGTTTGACCGCTTCTTCTATATCAGGAGGAAGATTGAAGCTTGCTTCCGCTATCAGCTCCGCTACTTTGCTTTTTATTTTTGTAATTTTTATACTTTTCATCTTTTCCAGGACAATCCGGATTGATGCAGAGATCCCAGGGTCTTCTGCCCTTATTTATGATCTTGACTTTTGGATGCTGGCAATGCTTGCACAGGTCCTTTGTGGTTAATAAGAGCCCTCTCTGGGGAAGCGGGAAAGTAGTCTTGCATTTGGGGTATTCATTGCATCCGAGGAACCTCTTCTTTGAAGCCCTGGCCACCCTTACTATAAGGTCGCCCCGGCATCCCTCTCCCGGACATTTGCCTGCAATAAGGTCTTCTTTTATTCCCTTCTGTATTTCCCTGGAGATCTCTTCCTTCTCTTTCTGAAGGACCGTCATCACTTCTTTAAGCATACTCCTTGATCTGTCAACGACTTCGTCTTTTGCCTCATCTCCATTTACTATGCCATCCATATACATCTCAAGTTCGGATGTCATATCCGGCGTAGATATTTTCTCTGCATGTTTTTTAAGCATCTTTATTACAGCAATAGCTTTTTCTGATGATTCAAGGGGATTACCCCTTATATATCCTCTGTTTAAAAGAGTCTGGATTATACTGTGCCTGGTAGCCTTTGTGCCCAGCCCGAGCTCTTCCATCCTCTGCACAAGTCTTCCCTGGCTATATCTTGCAGGAGGCTTAGTCTCTTTGCCCGCCATTTCTCTGTCTATTATGGCAAGATCCTGCTCTGCCTTTAATTCCGGGACAAATACATCCTGATGCTTGTAATAAGGGTAGTGCCGCGTCCACCCGGGTGTTATTACTGTAGAACCATTTGCCGCAAAAGTCTCTCCATTTACATCTATTTTTGCAGAAATGCTTTTCATCTTCGCGGGTGGAAGAAGGGTCGCTGCAAATCTTCTTACGATAAGCTCATATAGTTTCCACTCATCAGCAGATAGCGCTGATTTTGCGGCAACAGAAGTCGGATAGATGGGCGGATGATCGGTAGTTTTCTTCCTCCCCCTTGATGGATTTATTTTCTCCTGAGCAAGGATCTCATCAGAAAGCTCCTTGAAATGAGGGGACCTGCCGAGCATCCCGGCAATCTCCCTGAGATCTATTGTCGAGGGATAAACGGTATTATCCGTTCTCGGATAGCTCATATAACCGTTCATGTACAGGCTTTCAGCGATACTTATCGTTTTGGTGGCTGTAAAACCCAGAGAACTTCCGCTCATTATGAGATTTGTAGTATTAAGAGGAGTGAGCGGCTTAATGCTTTTAATCGTCTCTTTTGATTCTATTACCCTGCCACTATCGCCTATTCTGTCAAAGACAGCCCCTGCTTCATCTTTTTTGGTAAATTTCTTTTTCTTATGGGCGGCCTCAAATTCTTCACCGGCATCCGTTTTTAATTTTATCTTTATCACCCAGTAAGGAGTTGGTTTAAAACTTTTTATCTCCAGCTCCCTGTCCACTATCAGGGCAAGAGTGGGGGTCTGTACCCTGCCGACTGAAAGGAACTTATCCTTTACCTGGTAAGTCGCAAGGGAAATAAACCGGGTAAGCACTGCACCCCATACAAGATCGATATCCTGCCTTGCTCTTCCGGCAAAAGCCAGGTTCAGATCTATCCTTCCGGGTTTTGAAAAAGCCTCATTTATATCTTTAGGTGTTATTGCCGAGAATTTTGCCCTTTTGGATACAAGCTGGCTATTTTTCCCCTGGATCACCTGAAGGGCATCATAACCGATAAGCTCTCCCTCCCTATCATAGTCAGTGGCCACTATTACTTCACTGACCTCGGAAGCTATTTTCTCGAGAGCCTTGACTATCATTTTTTGTATCGGCGCCTTTTCAATTTCCGCATCTATAAGCTCTACGGGATCGACTTTGAACCAGTTTGAAAACTCCTTTGGATAATCAACCTTGAGTATATGCCCCTTAAGGCCTATTACCTTATAGTCCTGCCCATCAATTTTGAAATTGTGTACCGGTACGCCATATACCTTCTCATCAGAAATACCGTTTTTGGCAAGTATCTTTGCAATCCTTTTAGCGGCTATTTCTTTTTCACTTATTATTAGTTTCATCATATATTGCCGATAATATGTATTTAAAAATATCCCGTTTTGGTTTTATCTGCTTCTGAGATTGAAATAATAACACTAAAATAAATAAAAATACAATTTAAAAAATTTCTTTTAATCCCATTATTGTTTATAATCCTGAGTAGGAGATAGTTCTCTATCATCAGCTAAAATATTATTTAATTTTTACCGCTGATAGTTTAAAATAGCTAAAACTGTGATCCGGGGAAAGATTGTATGGCAAATAATAATATCGCTGACAAAATAATCAAATTAAAACAAAAAAAGAATGCTGTCATCCTTGCCCATAATTACCAGATCGGCGAGGTCCAGGATATAGCAGATTTTGTAGGAGATTCCCTGCAGCTCAGCATAGAAGCAAGCAAGGTCAAAAATTCAATAATAGTATTCTGCGGAGTACATTTTATGGCTGAGACCGCAAAAATACTTAATCCGGGAAAGATGGTTCTTCTTCCGGATAAAAACGCTGGATGCCCGATGGCTGATATGATAACGGCAAATCAGCTTAAAGAGCTCAAGCAGGCCCATCCCGGCGCTGTCGTCATCTGTTATGTCAATTCCACTGCAGCGGTCAAAGCCCTGAGCGATATATGCTGCACCTCATCCAATGCGGTGAGAGTCGTGGAATCCGTTCCAGCCGGTAAAGAGATAATCTTTGTGCCCGACAAATATCTTGGAAGCTATGTCCAGTCAAGGACCGGGAGGAAGATGATATTCTGGAACGGCTACTGCCCCACCCATATAAGGATAAATGCAAAGAATATAATCGCACTAAAGAAAAAACATCTCGACAGTGAAGTGATCGTTCATCCCGAGAACACACCAGAGGTCATAGAGGTGGCCGACAGAGTGGAATCGACAGGCGGGATGCTTAGATATGTAAAGGAATCCAGTAAAAATACCTTCATAATAGGAACCGAGATCGGTATAATACACCGACTGAAGAAGGAAAATCCCGGGAAACAATTAATACCGGCATTTGATAAAGCCCTGTGTCCGAATATGAAGCTTACAACACTGGAAAAGATCCTCTGGTCCCTTGAAGAAGAGCAGGCAAAGATAGTGGTTCCTGCAGATATCGCCAGGAAGGCAATATCTGCCATTGACAGGATGATAGCGCTAAAGTAGTTTAATAATTATTTAAGAGTTTGGATCATGATACCCAGATATTTAATAAATCCGGCATATTCGACAAAAATCTATCCATATTCTGACTGCATAATGATCGGAAGCGGCATAGCCGGCCTGTCCACTGCAATAAGACTGTCAAAGCATGATACAAAGGTCATTACTAAAAGCTCTCCTTCTACTTCGACGACATGGTATGCCCAGGGAGGTATTGCAGCTGCAGTAAAAAAGCCTGACCAGTGGAAAAAGCATTATGAGGATACTATTATAGCCGGCCAGGGACTCTCTGATAAGAAAGCTGTGGAGATACTGGTTAAAAATGCTCCTTCCATGATAGAGAAGCTTATCGAGATAGGGACAAAATTTGACATAGTCGAAGGAGAGATAAGCCTGACAACCGAAGGGGGCCACAGCCATGCCAGGGTATTGCATGCCGGGGGAGATGCAACAGGAGAAGAGATCGAGAAAAAGCTGGTATCATTTACAAAAGGATTAAAACAGGTGGATTTTAATCCGAATTATTTTGTACTCGACATATTGACTTCAGAAGATAAATGCCTCGGCGTCATGGGGCTCGACCTTAAAAAGGGTAATATCGAAATACATCCATCCGCAAATGTACTTATTGCGACCGGAGGTATCGGCCAGCTTTATGAGCTTTCCACCAATCCTTCCATCTCCACCGGCGATGGCATAGCGATGGCACACAGGGCCGGTGCAGAGGTCATGGATATAGAATTTGTACAGTTTCATCCTACAGTATTTCGAACCAATGATAAAGACCTGTTTCTGATAAGCGAAGCCCTTAGAGGCGAGGGCGCATATCTCAGGAACTGCAGGGGCAACCGTTTTATGGTCGGAAAGCATTCGCAGGAAGAGCTGGCTCCCAGAGATATAGTCGTAAAAGAGATGATAAAAACGATGGATAAAAGCAAATGTAATTTTGTATACCTGGATGCGACCCATATCGCCAGGAGCCACCTGAAGATAAGGTTTCCAAATATAATCTCAAAACTTAAGGAAAACGGGCTCGACCTGAGCAAAGACTTAATAAAAGTATCCCCCGCAGAGCATTATTTGAGCGGGGGCATAAGGACAGATTATGATGGAAGAACCAGCGTGGAGGGACTCTATTCATGCGGCGAGACTGCTGCTACAGGGGCCCATGGAGCAAACAGGCTCGCGAGCAATTCCCTTATGGAGGGCCTTGTATATGGCTGGAAGATATACCAGGACATAGAGGCAAAGCTGAAATCGCCATCAAAGGATATTGTTAGAGAAACACTATCAGATATAAATAAAGTAATCGAAGAAGATAAAAATAATGTAAAAGACAGTAAAATGCCTATTGGAACAAAGATAGACATAAAAACTCTGATTGCAAGCCTGAGAAGCATAATGAGCAGTGAAGTCGGGATACTCAGGAACAGATCCGGCCTTGATGAGGCAAGGGGTTTCATTGATTTTCATATAGGAAATCAAAATCTTTACAACCGGAAAGATAAAGACATGCTGGAATTTGCCAATATGCTTACAGTGGCAGATCTTATAATAAAAGCGGCCACTATCAGGGAAGAAAGCCGGGGCACTCATCTGAGATCTGATTTTCCAGACAAGGATGACAAAAACTGGAAAAAACATATAATAATAAAAAAAGATAAAATCAGTTTTAAAAGGGTTGAATAGGGATTTATGAATATGATAAAGAGAATCGAAAAATATGAAGTCCTTGACCTCGTAAAAGGCGCCATATCCGAAGACATGGGAGGTTTTGGAGATATCACCTCAAAATATCTGATACCTGATAAGGATCTTTCTTCAGCTTATATCGTATGCAAAGAACCGGGAGGAGCCGTACTGAGCGGCCTTGACATTGCAGCCTATGTTTTTGGAGAAATAGACCCGGAAATACTGGTAAAACCATTAAAAGATGACGGGACCGGTCTTGATTTTATGGACAGGGTGTGTGATATAGAGGGGCCGGCAGCATCGATATTAAAAGCCGAAAGGACCTGTCTTAACTTCATCCAGCATATGTCGGGAATAGCTACCCTTACCGGCCAGTTTGTAAAAATAGCAGCTCCACACGGCGTAAAGATAGTAGATACAAGAAAGACCAAACCGATGCTCAGGAAGGTCGAAAAATATGCAGTACTCTGCGGAGGCGGTCATAATCACCGTTTCGGTCTTTTTGATGGGGTCCTTATAAAGGATAATCATATTGCGGCTGCCGGAGGGGTGCTCAGGGCAATAGCTTCTATCAGAAATAATGTACCCCATACTGTAAAGATCGAGGTCGAAGTCAAGGATTTTGATGAGCTGGATCAAGCCCTTAAAGGCAAAGCCGATATAATAATGCTTGATAATATGGGTCCAAAAGATATGGGGAAAGCCGTAAAGATCATCAGGAGAAAACGGGAAGATACAGTAATTGAAGCCTCGGGAAATGTAAATCTGGGAACACTGGAAGATATTTGCAAAACAGGAATAGATGTAGTCTCCGTTGGGGCCCTGACCCATTCCGCCCCTTCCATAGATTTCTCCCTGGAATTTGAATAAGATCATTCCGCTTCATAGATTTACCATTATTTCTTCTTCTATAATATCTTTATACCCTTCGATATAGTACTTATATTTTCTTACTTTATAATCTAAAATCAGGTTTTTTGCTGAAAGTTCTTTTACAAAAATAACATTTTACAGTCCTCTATAATTGTTCTTCCAGCATATTTCTACTTGCAGAATTAAGTTTTTCATAATCTTTTATCTCATACTTGTTGTCATCAATATCTATTATTACCAGATGTTTTTCTCCCAGCTTTTTAACATCAATAGTAGTATCGAGTATTTCAAATTCCTTATATCCTTTGTCCGTCTTCACATACCAGCGCATAACTCCCAGTGTCTCCTTGATACTTATTATTTCAAGTATCTCAGGCAATAAGTAATACCTGTCCAGTAAGGCTCTGATATTTTTTTTAGATTTCATGTCAAGTTCCTCAATATCCGACAGTATTCCCACTTCTTCCCCATTGGAATCTAAAAAGAGTATATATTTATCTTTATATGTTAAAGGGAACAAACGTCTAGGCCTTACTTTCTCCATTACGACATTATTTGCAAAATCAATTTTCAGCATATCTTTTTCTATCAGCTGCACGCACCTGATGTCCCTCATCTTCATACAAATTTTATTGCACATATTAATAAATACTCCCCAAAATATTTTTGTAATCTATAATATCTATCCCCATGTCGGTCTGCATTTTCACCAATTTATAAAACCTGTCTTTATTAGCCATCAATTCATTCTGCGTGCCGAATTCAACTATTGCCCCTTTTTCCAGTACAAGAATCTTATCGGCCTTACGTAATGTCGACAGCCTGTGAGCTATTATTAATGTCGTTCTGTTTTCTATTAATCTGTCAATAGCTTCCTGTATTAACTTCTCCGTCTCAGCGTCGACTGCCGACGTGGCTTCATCAAGCATTAATATTCTGGGATTATTTATTACCGTGCGGGCAATTGATATACGCTGCTTTTCTCCTCCCGAAAGCCCGGTCCCACGCTCTCCCAGTATAGTATCATAAGCATCGGGGAATCTGCTTATAAACCCGTGTGCATTGGCAACCTTTGCTGCTGTTATTATCTCCTCTATGGAAGCTTCCGGTTTGCTGTATGAAATATTATTCACAACATTGTCTCTGAATAATAAAGGTTCCTGGAGAACATATCCTATATTCTTCCTTAGAAAACTCTTATCAATTGTACTGATTTCATGACCATCAATAAATATATTCCCATTAGTGCAATCGTAATACCTGAGCATCAGGTTTGCAATCGTCGATTTTCCTGAGCCGGTTGAGCCCACAATTCCCAATGTTTCTCCCGATTCTACCGAAAATGTTATGCCTTTGAGGATAGGATTGGACTTTTCATAATAGAATTCAACATTTTTGAATTCAAGCTTACCATCTAGTTTTTCAATAATATTGTTTTTTCCCATATCCGGTTCAGGCTCAGAGTCCAGTATTTCAAAAACGCGTTCTGCTGAAGTGGCAGCCTGCTGCAACTGGTCGTTGAAGTTGGCGAAAAATGTAACCGGTGCATAAAACATTCCCACATAACTGATAAATGCTATAAGTACCCCTATAGAAATTATATCCGGTTTTGTGATGACCCAGTAACCCCCAAGCGCCCACACGACAAGTCCCCCAGTCATAACAAGCAACCCTATCAAGGGAGAGAAAATATTAGCCATTCTTGCTGCGTTCCTATGTTCATTAATAAGTTCTTCCCCTTGTCTGGTATACTGGTTCACCACTCTGTCCTCGGTTGAAAACGCTTTAATAACTTTTATACCGGGGATAACATCTCCCAGGAATGCATTCATCTTTGATATACGTCTCCATATGCGCCGGTATTTGGGTCTCATTCTCCTGGCATATATCTTTGATCCCCATATTACCAGTGGGATTGGAAGCATCGATATTAAAGCCAGCTGCCAATGCATCCCCAGCATAATTATCATAATTATTGCCAGCGTCAAAAGCTGAAGCAGGATATTCTGGGTGAGTGAAATCAGAAATGCCTGTATCCTTTGTGTGTCGTTACTCACTCTTGACATAATGGAACCGGTGCTTCTTTTGTCATAATATTTTACTGCAAGAAACTGAATTTTTGCAAACACTTCTGTTCTCAAACCAAATATTATCTTTTCGGAAAGTATGCTCAAATTGTAGCCTCTTACACCTGACAACAAAGAGTTTACTAAATACAACACAAACACCATTGCCACAATCTGCCATAATTTGTTCATATTGCCTGCAGGCAAAACATCATCTATCAGGATTTTCGTTATATACGGGGGAACTAAAGGTATCACTATCGTAACCAGCGATAACATTAAAACCATACCTGTCAATTTTGCATGGGGTCTAATATATTTTAAAAGCCTCTGTACTACCTTCTTTTTATCAATACATAAAACGCATATGGAATTTTTATCCTGGAGGGTCCTGCCGCACTTCGGGCAGCGGTATTTGGTTTCCGGTTTTTTACCATTCTCTGTAATCGCATTATCCGTATTTACAGCTTTTTTTTCAGGTTTATTAACTGTTGAAACTATCTCTTCAAAATAATCAAGACATGAATTCGAAAATCTGTTTATATCAATTTTTTGACCATCGACAACAACCTGGAGAATAGAATTGCTGTACATCCTTTCAATTTCGCATTGTTCAATTTTATCAAGTCCGATTTTCAGACAGTTTCCTTCGTGCGCACGATCATACGATATAAGACTGTCTTTGGTAACTATAAGATAACTGGTCAGGTATTGACCGTTTAAACTTAAATCAGAAGGTACTTTTAAAATAACTTTTTCGTCTGGACTAAGTACATTTTTTAAAAATTCTTCTTCCTTATAATGTACTTCGTTCTTTTCTTCAGGTAACTCATCACTTTCGTCGTCACTCATTACAACGCCGGCAATATCAATTGCCAGCCCCTCACTTTCTCCCCTGCGGATTATCCGTTCCTTTAAGGTTAAGCACTCTGTATTTTTTTACCAATCATACACAACATGGCAAAAAATATCACATCTATATCTCAAAGTCAACTAAAATTTAAAGTATATTTCTCAAGTGAAAATTATCTCACTTTCTATAAAAAATTATTGAATACTGCCTACAAACCAGGGAGTTAATATGAACATAAGTATTAAGCTTTATAATGTAAAATCAGGTTTTTTATTTTATCTAAAATTTGTTTATTAGGGTTTAAAAGAACAGACCATCAAATTTATACCAGCGGCCAGGCGGAGAAAAACGCTGGCAGAGTTTCTGATATATTTTATTCCAAAAGAGATCCTAAAATGCTTTGCGGTAGTTCGAATCATCAAATTTGGCTCCCCGGGTAGGACCATGACTGATACTCTTCTGATTGCAGGACTGCAATATAGTTATCAACTTCTTCTAAAAGAACCGGTTTCTTTTTGATCCTTTTTCATTCCGGTAATCATCTATTTCCATTATACTTTCTTAGACGGACCAGGAGCCTGTCCGAGAATTGGGCTCAGGCTCCTGGCATATGGGATCATATCGTACATTCACCCATTTTTTACTCTTGCTGCTTTCTACAGTCTTGTGGACAAAATGCACCCCTTTTGCTCCATCCCGGACCGTTGGAAAATCGGTATCAAATCCTCCCGGCTCTTCCCCTTTCTTTTTAGCCAGCATCGTCCGGGAAGTATTCAGGTATATATTTGCCAGGGATTCAATAAATGCTTCAGGATGGCCAAAGGGTAATCTGCTATTATGTCCGGTTATATCTTCCAGATAATCATTTCCGCGCCTGTATACTTGTTCCGGCCCGTCGAGGCTTCTTAAATACAGATAATTAGGGTTTTCCTGGTGCCATTCCAGGGAAGCTTCGGTTCCATATACCATAAACCTTAGATTGTTTTCTTCACCCACGGATATCTGTGAGGCATACAGGATGCCCCTTGCTCCATTCTCATAATGGACCAGGACATTTCCATCATCGTCAAGGACACGGTCCTTGCCGAATATAGTAAGGTCCGCCAATATCTCTTCCATTTCCAGCCCTGTAATATAATTGGACATATTTTCGATATGGGTGCCCAGATCCCCCATACAGGAAGATATCCCTGCCTGCGCGGGATCTGTTCTCCAGACCGCCTGTTTTGCCCCATCTTTTTCAATAGTATTTGTGAGCCATCCCTGCGGGTAAAGGACCACCACCTTTCTTATCTCCCCTATCTTTCCATCTTTTATCAGTTTTCTGGCCTGCTTTACCATAGGGTACCCTGTATATGTATAGGTAACTGCAAAAATCTTATCCTTTTCCTTTGCTATCCGGCACAGATCTTCGGCTTCTTCAATGGTCCTGGTCATAGGCTTATCACAAATAATATTAAAACCTGCTTCCATAAAAAGTTTTGCTGCAGGGTAATGAACATGATTTGGGGTAACTATGGATACAAAATCAATTCTTTCTTCTTCAGGGAGTCCTGCTTCCTTTTCTGCCATTTCCTGATATGAACCATATACTCTGGCAGGGTCGAGCATAAGTTCCCTGCCCTGTGCATTTGATTTTTCTGCAGATGAAGAAAATGCACCGGCTGCCAGCTCCATTTTCCCGTCCAGGGCAGCAGCAGCTCTATGAACAGCACCAAAGAATGCATCCGGTCCGCCCCCGATCATTCCGTATTTTATCTTAGTTTGTTTTTGTGATCCTTTCTTGATTATGCCTGCCATTATTGACCCTCTTTTTATTTTATAATTACCCGCATTTTCTTCTTTGTTGATTTTTTTTAAGATACTGATTTTATACTACCTGCTTCTTTAAGTGATTCCCTAATATATTTTAAAAGATAAACTTAAATACTTCAAAATATTTGATTTATTGCATATTGTACTCTTTTATTTTTTTAGCTGTATCTGGCCGGTGAATTCAATCTTTCATGGCTTTTTGGCACTAATCACTACAAAAGAACCCGGTCCATAGCCTTTTTTAACTTTCTCAATTTCATTTATATCATCAATGTCTTTAAATATGGTTTGGCTAAATGAGAAATCCGTAAACCCTGGTTTTATTAAATATTCCTTTACTTCGTCTACTGAATAAAAATTAGCTTCCCTGTAAAATACATTTTCATGTTTAATTTCTTGATAAATCTCACCCAGTCTACTATTTTTATCCACAAAACCATTTATAAAATATCCGCCTGGCTCCAATATCCTGAATACTTCACTGAAAGCTTTCTCTACATCATCTAAAAAACAAAGTGTGGTTACCATTAAGGCCAGATCAAAACCAGCATCGCCAAACGGAATATCTTCTGCTATTCCTTCGGTAACTGATATTCCTCTACCTCTGGCAATTTCAGCCATTTTTTTTGAAGGCTCAAGCCCTTTAGTGATTCCCAGTGGTTTTGCAAATCTACCACTTCCTACTCCGATTTCAATAGCATTACTGAATTCTGGCAATGCCTCTTTTATAATATTTATCTCCGTTTCATATACATACCTGTTTCTTGTAAACCAGTCCTCATATTTATTAGAATATTTTTCAAAAGGTTTTATTTTAGCCATTAATACCACTCTCCTTTTAGCTGTACTGGCCAGCAGTAAACACAACTCTTGAATAGTTCAATTTAAATAAAATTATGTTTATTATATTATATATCATAAGGTACAGATATAGTATCAACCACGCTCCAGAGATAACCAAAGAAGAAATCTTTACTAAGCATCATCATCTCAGGCACCCTGAAAGAAACGATTATTTTATTTTCTATCGCAGCTCTGACACAAGTAAACATTCCCCAACTGTCAAATTGGGTGTTAAATTTTTTCACTTATTTTACATAAATTTAAAATTCTGACAGGATGAAAAAATAGATATATAATATAGGCTATTAATACAGTGGTATTAATAATAATTTGAATGGATGGTGATATGTTTATAAAAAGTCCCTCTTTTAAAAATAATGAGATGATACCGGCCAAATACACGTGTGATTCTGGAAATATAAATCCAGCACTTGTCTTCAGCGGAATCCCGTCAGCCGCAGTGAGCCTGGTCCTTATAGTGGATGATCCGGATGCACCCGGCAGCACCTGGGTACACTGGACAGTATGGAATATAGACCCGGAGATAGTAGAAATTGCTGAAAACAGCGTACCCGGCGGTTCAGTGGAAGGAAATACTAATTTTAACACACCAGGCTATGGAGGGCCCTGTCCGCCATCAGGGACACACCGGTATTTTTTCAAGCTCTATGCTCTTGATATCACTTTAGGACTTGATGCTTCGACAACAGCAGCAGGTATTGAAAATGCGATGCAGGGACATATCCTTGGAAGTGCGGAACTGATCGGCTTATATAAGCGAAGCTGATAATATTTTGTTCTGCTCCAGGACGAAGGCTAAAGATCCTCTATTATATTAATTATATTTTCTATTCTTAGTTATTTGTAATCTGTCCGGCTACAAGATCTCCTACTTCCGAAGTGCTATAGCCCATTTTACCAGCACTGAGACTCTCTATTTTGGTACAGATACAGGATACTGCATCTTCTATTACCCTGGCAGCTTCATCTTCTCCAAGATGCTTTAACATCATCCTGCCCGCTTCTATTGCCGCAAGCGGATTAATAATATTCATTCCTGTATATTTTGGCGCCGAGCCACCTATCGGTTCAAACATTGAGGTCCCGGAGGGATTAATATTACCTCCGGCAGCAATACCCATACCTCCCTGTATCATAGCACCGAGGTCAGTTATTATATCGCCGAACATATTGGGTATCACCATAACATCAAACCATTCAGGATTCTTTATCATCCACATGCATGCAGCATCTATATGATTATAATCTGTCTCAATATCCGGATAACTGTCTTTCATCTCCATAAAGGCCCGAAACCACAGATCACCCACATATGTAAGTACATTTGTCTTGTTTACAAGGGTAAGTTTGCCGGGCTTTCCTTCTTTTTTCCTCTCCATTGCCAGCTCAAATGAATATTTAAGGCAGCGGTCTACCATCTGCCTGTCATATACCATAACCTGAGTAGCTACTTCATTTGGAGTACCTTTTCTGTTTATTCCGCCGTGGCCCGTATAAAGCCCTCCGGTATTTTCCCTTACTACTATAAAATCTATATCATCAGGGTCCTTGTCCTTTAATGGGCAATCGACGCCTGGATAGAGTTTGACCGGTCTCAGATTGATATACTGATCCATTGCAAATCTGAGTCTAAGCAGTATTCCCAATTCCAGTATACCTGGAGCTACATCAGGGTGGCCTATTGCTCCCAGATAAATAGCTTTAAATTTCTTGAGCTCATCGATTTCTGAATCAGTAACTGTCTCTCCCGTACTTAGAAAACGGTCCCCTCCATAATTAAAACTTGTAAATGAAAAACTGATATCAAATCTTTTTCCAACAGCTTTCAGCACTTTCTTGCCTTCTTCGACCACCTCGGGCCCTGTACCGTCACCCGGAAGGACCGCTATGTCATAATGTTTAGGACTCGCCATTTTTCCCCCATAAATGATTCTTTAAATGATTACTGGTATATTATATATAAATATACAATTATTTCACTAAAAACTTTTTACTTATATTGAAGATATAAGTTATGTCAGGTCTTTACAGATTCGTATAGTAAAATAAGCCGACTTAGCTTCTGGATCCCTTTAATATCCAGCTCAGGAAAGGGATAGTGTTCAATATTTCCCCATCTATTTTTTAGATATATTCCAGAAAATAAGGGACAAATACTATCAGGCCTACTATCGCAGCTATTATGGCGGAGACGAGTACTGCGCCTGCTGTTACATTTTTTATATGCCCGGCAAGAATCCTGTATTCTTCTGTGACAAGATCTATAATATATTCTACTGCAGTATTTATCATCTCTGATACAAGGACGGTGCTTCCCGCTATGAGTATAAGGATCCATTCAATACCTGTGATCCGGAAAATAAAACCCGCTATCACTACAAGTATGAATGCAAGGATCTGCAATCTAAAACTTCTCTCGCTTCTGAATACCCGCAGTATTCCTCTGCCGGCATATCTAAACGAATTGGCCAGAGGACTCTTATGGTCCACTGACTGTTTTTTTAAGAAATCTTTACCCTCATACTTGATTCCCATTTATTTATCCTTTACTCATATTGTCTTTTTGGCCTTATCCCGATCATTAATCATTCTAACGCTCTCTTAGCATAATACAAGGTGCTTCCTGAAAAAAGCAGTAATACAAAAAATACATAAAAGGGCCACCATGTGATGGTAATGAATTCAAAGGCTTTGCTAAAATATTGTACAATAAAGATAATTGTCATAATTATGATAGAGACAATAAGAGTAAACAGGCTTCCTCTTGAGATATCCCGGTATTGTTTTTCATCATACCAGCTGCCGGTCCTCTCCTTTGCCTTTATAATGAGCCAGTAAATGACTATCAAAATATATGGAAGGATTGATATAAGGCTGACGATGAATATTCCCTTCTTGAGCGCCCATAGCTGAGTAAAGGCCGAAAGGGCGGAAAACACTCCTATGCCGAAGAGGCCGCATAATAATCCTATATACTGGGCATTAATAAATATAGCTTCATCCTTAAGGACTATATCCTCATCATGTATTTGCGACAGCTTTCTATAGGTTAAAAAAATCAACAATATAAGTAGTATTACAAACAATATGTGGATCAGCTGACTGATATAGAGAACGGGCCATTCTCCTGAAGTATCAAGGCCGGCCTTATGCTCCTTTCCCATATCATTTAGAAGTGCAAAGTCCCCCGGGACCATCAAGCCGGATATTATAGACAGAAAAAACAGGATAGCCCTTAAAAAGCTTTCTCTTTTAAAGTACATCATCTGAAATAATATATATAGTATGGCTGATACATGAAATATAAATATTAAAATAAAGCTTGCTGCAGCCGGTATCTGCATCTTGTCAAGCACTGCAGTAATATCTTCAAACCTTAATATAAGGGGTCTGATCCTTTCATAGAACAGGATATTATATATAAGTCCGCCGATTGAAAGAACAGCCAGTACAAGTGTTGTCCGGATCAATATATTTATAGTCTTTTTCATAGATTTCCCCTTTCACTATCCGGATCCCGGTTTTCCTGCGGCAGCCAAAATATATCTTCTACCGGTCTTTTAAAAAATACAGCTATCTTCAGGGCCAGAAGTACAGAAGGGTTGAATTTGCCCGTCTCTATGGAGTGTATCGTCAGTCTGGTCACCCCCACTGCATTTGCGAGCTTCTGCTGTGAAAGTTCGCCTGCTTCAAAGCGGTATTTTCTAAGATTGTTTTCAAGCTTATCACGGCTTTTTATCATTTTTATACTATTATATACTAATTATATATTATAATATACATATTGTATATATTAATATACACCATGTCAAGGAATTATCTTATAGGGCCAGGTATGATTACTGTAAGGATTAAATCTCAAAAAACTTTGATGGCTCCACTTCTATTTAAGGCGCAGCTTTCTTTTTATTTCCTGTTCCTTTAACCCGGCGGCAGCTCTCCCTCTCTTTATTATTTCGCTTCCTTTTGTCAGATCAAAGAAACCAAAATCGCCTACTTCGGAATTTATAACTATATTGGCGATTTCTTCATATTTTTTTGTCATCTCTTTTTGCATGATATTGAAGCTCGTATCAATAATGAACTGAACACTTGCTGCTTTCGGATGATCTCCTCTTAGCTTATTTTTAAATAATTTCATATGGACCCCGGGTCTTCCATCCCTGTCTGCATCATCACCTGCAGGATAATCATCTTCCAGGAAAGTCCTGTATCTTTCCTGGTCCTTTTCAAATGAAATAGAGGAAGCGATCACTATATCCGCACCATATTCTTTTATCGCTTTTGTTGGGAGGGGCTCGATTATTCCACCATCCACAAGAAGCATATCATTAAGGCGTACCGGAGCAAAAAAGCCCGGTATTGATATTGAGGCCCTCACAGCATCTATCAGCTTTCCTTCAGATAGTATTACTCTTTTTCTTGAAAACATATCGACGGCAACACAGCAGAATTTCTTGCTGCAATCCGAAAAAGTCTTTTCGCCAAGAAAACTTTTCAGGACCTGTTCTACCCTCTTGCCATTGATCATACCTGTATTTGAAAGTGCAAGGTCCGAAAAAAGCAGAAAGCTCCTCCAATCCATAGAGTCGACATATTCTTTTATCTCCTTTAATGGAGTTCCGGAACAGTATACTGCACCGATCACCGAACCCATGCTTGTTCCGGCTATTATATCAGCTTCTACTCCAAGCTCTTCAAGAAATTCCAATACGCCTATATGGCAGAGTGCCCTTGCCGCTCCCCCGCTCAATGCTATTCCAATCTTTCTCTTTTTTCTCCACATAATACTGCCCGGCCGCTGTATCCCAATATGTTCATAAAATATATATCCAGTACCATTATATAACCAAATACCGGTTAATTTGAAATTTTTTTTATAATGGCCGCCCGGCCATGCAAGACAGCATGTATGGCATTATTTTAAAAACATCGGATTGTACTGTATAATCCATCTTGAACAGTATTTATAGAATAGTGCGACATCAATATGGTAAGAAATAGAAGAATACCTGTTAGAAAATATCACCGTTCAAGTAAAAAGACTTTAAAAGGGCCCTTATTTATCGCCGGGAGTCTCTTTGCTTTACTTTCGATATGTCTCCTTCTACCGGGATGCAATGTACTTGAAGGCGAGTTCTTTGGGAAAAAATTCGGCGGGACCCCGAAAAGCGCTGAAGATGAGATATTCGAAGAGCTCCAGGACACTGAAGCCGTAGAAATAGAAGATGGTCCGGATGAAGAACAGAGCGCGGAACTACCTGAAAGCGAACCGGTCCCGTCTAGTGAAGGTTCTGATAAGGGCCTCGATCAGAATATGGATGATATACACTATCATTTTTCTGAGGCGATGAGGTATTTTGATGATGAGGCCTATATAATAGCAGAATATTATCTGAACAGGGTAAAAGACGATTATCTTGTATTACAGGACCATATTTTTTATTATCTCGCTAAGAGCCTTCTCATGCAGGAAAAATTTGACGGGTCCGAAGAATATTATGAAAAGATCCTGCAGAATTTTCCAGACAGTATCTGGCTGGAAAAATCCTCGCTTGAACTTGCGGACCTCTATTATATCAGGGAGGACCATGCAGTTGCGGAGGAAAAGTATATTGATTTTATAAATGCCTATCCGGATTCTGATTATTTGCCTTATGCCTTATATCAGTTTGCCGTCTGTCTGGAGGAAAACGGAAGGATAGCTGATGCATTTACAAATCTTAAAAGGATATGGCTTGAATATCCTTCAAGCGAACATGCGCCTCCCGCCTATCAGCAAATACAAAGATTGGAGGATGAAGATCTTACAGCAGCTTTTTCACCATCAGTAGAAGAATTATTTGCCAGGGGAGAATCTCTCTTTTATGATTATCAGTACCGCGATGCTATAGACCAGTTTGATGGGATAATAAGCGGATATCCCAGAAATTCTCTTTCAATGGAATTATACTCCAATACCTGCTTCAGGCTGGGTATGAGTCATTACAATTTGTTTGAGTACGGGGATGCCAGAAAATGGCTGTCGCAGTGCTATGAGCAGACTCCCGGCAGCAGTATCTCGCACGCGGCGCTTTTCTTCCTCGGAAGAGCTTATACAAATCTTGATAATAATGCGAAGGCAATCTCTAATTACCAGAAAATGCTGGACGAGTATCCCTCCAGCAGCTACGGCGATGATGCGCTTTACAGAATGGGCCGGATATACTCCATTGATAATAATACTGAAAAAGCAATCGAAAGCTTCGAAAAAGTCTTTAAACAATATCCCTCCGGAGATAAGGCCGATGAAGCTCTCTGGGAGCTTGGCTGGATACAGTATAAAAGCGGATATTGGACCCGGGCAAAGGAAAGCTTTTCCAATATGGCATCGCTTTTCAAGGGGACCCGTCTTCAGGAAAAGGCTTTGTACTGGCAGGCAAAATGTCATATCAGATTGGAGGAAACGGGGGAAGCCGCGGATCTCTGCAGGCAGATAATAGCATTGGAGAGTTATTCATATTATACATTCGCAGCCCGGGAGCTTGCCCTGTCGCTGGATGAACATATTGCCATCCCTGCTGTCAATACTGCTCTTTCCCCTGATGGCTCCGAAGTCAGAGAGCTGCTTCCTGAAATATTTGCTGATCTGGAGACAGACAGCGCCAATATTGACGGATGGGCGGATCACATTACAAAAGCTCTGGAACTTATAAAACTGGGGTTCTATAATAGCGCAGCGCTGGAGATCGGATCAGGTTCAGATATTCTGGATGAAGATCCTGGGAAGGTGCTGGAGATCGCGACCCTGTATTATAGTGCAGATGATTACTCAGACTGCCTCAAGCTCATCTACAAAAATATCGGTAATATCAAGTCGGATCTTTCTGACAATCATCTTGCATATACCTATTATTTGCATTATCCATATGGTTATAAGGATACAGTCGACAAGTACTCTAAAATGTATAATATAAACCCTTTGTTTGCTCTTGCTGTCATAAGACAGGAATCCAATTTTATGCCGGATGCCGGCTCATATGCCGGAGCGCGCGGGCTCATGCAGATAATGCCTGCTACCGGTAAAAGCATTGCAAGTCAGATATCACTGTCTAACTTCGAGGAGGCGATGCTTTTTGATCCGGAAATAAACATTAATATGGGTGCCTATTATCTGAGGCAGCAGCTTGATAATTTTGATCAGAGCATGGTCCGCTGTCTTGGAGCATATAATGGAGGCCCCGGCTCTATGTCGGGCTGGATATCCCGCTTTGGCACAGTGAGCGAAGATGAATTTATTGAGCATATTACTTACCTGGAGACCAAAGAATATATAAAGAAGGTAATGGGAAACTATTATTTCTACAGGATGCTATACCCGGATTAGGAGCCTGTCCGAGAACTGGGTCCAGGTTTCAGATTCTATAGAAACCTGAACACAAGAAGCCAGCCTGATATGGTAAGCGCCGATATAATAGTCGTAAATATAAGGACAGAAGCCATAAGATTATAATTTGAACGAAGCTCTTTGGCCATTATATATGCAGCAACAGCAAGAGGCGTAGCAAAAAGTATTACCATCACATTGCGGTCAAAGATATCTATTTTATATATAAAAGTAGCAAACAAAAAGACTATAGCGGGCAAAAGGACAAGCTTATTAAAACTTATATATGAAACTGCCTTCAGATCATCCTTAAGATGATCGAATCTAAATGAAGCTCCTATCGACAGCAATGCGACAGCTACCGCCATGCCTGATATGATATCCAGAGAATCGTGTATGAATCCTGGAAGGCCCAGTCCAAAATATGAAAAGATTATGCCCAGTATAGCTGATATTATCATGGGATCTGTTATAAAGCTTCTAAGCAGCTTCTTTGTATTTAGCCTTTCCTCTCTTCTATTGAAAAACTTGAAGATAAGTACTGTCGATATAATATTTACAGGGACAATGAATGCAATGACAAGGCTGCCTCTTGCCAGGGCCAGACTGCCATATGCCATCCAGACTATCGGGAGTCCCACAAAAGCCATATTGCATCTGAATGAGGCTACTATAAATGCTCCCCGTGTCTTTCTGCTTCTCTTAATAAAAAAGCTTAAAAGAAAGAGTATTATAAAATATATCCCATAGGCAGAGTAAATAACTTTTATTATATCTATATTGAATATTTCGCTGAGCCTGTAATCAGTAATATTTAAAAAAATCAGCGCAGGAAGACCGATATTATATGCCATTCTGTTAAGAAGGCCCACACCCTCATCATCTATAATCTTTATTTTCCTTATAAGAAACCCCACAGCAATTACTATAAATATAGGTGCGGTTACCTGAAATACTTCAAGCAATGCTCTTAGAAAGCTCATCGATTTCCTCCTGCTTCCTGTTCAAAAAAACTGCATACCCTCAAGAGACCGTCCTTTTTCTGCTCTTCATTGATGGATCCTGCCGCTTCCCTTGCTTTCCCAAGATAAAATCCCAGCCTCGCTCTGGCATGGTCCATTGCATCTGTCTCGGGAAGCATCGTAAGGAGTTTTTGAATATCTTTGTTTTTTATCTCTTCCCTTGTGAAAATTTCACTTATCTCCTTTTTAAATCTGCGGTTCCGGACAGCATATATTATGGGTAATGTGATATTGCCCTGGCGTATGTCATTTCCTGTGGGTTTCCCCAGATTTTCCGATATCTTCCTTGAATCCATGTCAAGGAGGTCGTCATTTATCTGAAAAGATATGCCAAGATATTCACCAAACTTCCTCATCTTTTCTATCTCTGTATCCGGCGAATCTGATAGTATGCCGCCAAGAGCGCAGCTGACTTTAAAAAGCGATGAAGTCTTTTCATTTATTTTCTTGAGATATATCCTTTCGCCCTGGCCCAGTTCCTTTTTTGTTTTTATCTGGTCAAATTCGCCCCTGACAAGGTTCTGGGAAGCCACGGACATCTCTTCAAGTATTTCCGGATCATTATAACTATTAAGAAGCACAAAAGTCTGCGTAAAAAGATAATTCCCCACAAACTTTGCTGTATCCCCGTCATAGGTATTGTGTATGGTTTCCCTGCCTCTTCTAAGAAGGGACCTATCTATAATATCATCATGGATAAGCGATGCTGTGTGGATCATTTCGATAGAAGCAGCCGCCGGAAGCAGATATTTAATATCAAAACTCGCTCCCCTGGCACAAATAAAAAAAAGCCCGGGCCTTATCCTTTTCCCACCGGCAAGCAAAGTGTTCTCTACTGTCTTCTTGAGTACTCCTTCAAGCCCGGCGGTAAAATCCTTTAGATAGCTCTCAAGCGCCTGAAGGTCCTCTGCAAGAAATGAAAACAATTTTTTCTTTTCGAGTATCATATTATAATCTCTAAGTCCGGGGGGATCTTCCCAGCGTTGACTTTATTATCTCTGTCCAATTAAAGCTGCGGCTGAACAGGGGGAATTCAAGCTCTTTTTTTTCACATACAGTCGAAAGGCTGTATTTATTGGCCTTTTCCTTCAGCCTCTCTAGCTTCTTCTCCCTTAACGGTCTATCTTTTATTTTTATTATATCATCTATCTCATCCATTACTTTCCGCGCCCTTATTATGCGTTCCTGATTTGCTGCCATCAGCTCTCCGCTAATACCCCCCGACCTGCCCTTCAGCCGGTTCAGTCCCATGGCGGCATCATATGTAGCATCTACAAGATCATCTGTAGTTATGGACATGCTCTCATAGTTAAGAATATACTTCCAGGACGGCATAGTGATCGCCTCAATATGGTCCTTCAGGGTCCTTCTTGTGAGCCGGTATCCAAATTTTTCCGGATCTTCAAATGCCCTGCTGCCGGGATCCAGGAATGGTGCCATAGGGGAAATAAAAGGCATAAAACGCTTGTCCCACTCTATGTATTCAAATATATCCCTGCAATAATCTACCGTCTCATTTATAGATTCCCTGGTCTGACCCGGCAGGCCCGTCATGAAGTACAGGTCAAACCTCAGCGCCCCGCTATCAAGCGCATATTTAATACAAGTTTTCAGATTCTCATTGGAGAATGACTTTCCCACTTTTTTTCTGATATCCTCACTATGGGAATCAGGCGATATCTCATAGCAGACATTTGAGAAGGTATCTGCAGCCATATCAAAAAAACTATTATCGGGAGGCTCAAAAAATTCAAAAAATATCTGTATTTCCCTATCAAGACCCTTTGCATATTTAAAGAAATCCCGCACATATTCACTACCGTTACTATTAAGATCCCCAAGCAGGAAAATCGGGGTCCTGATATGCTTCTGGATCATCTTTATCTCATCCACAAGCTTCTCCGGGTCCCTGAAGGAGGGTTTTATCCGTCCACCGAATCTTTTAAATGCCGATCTGGAACCTCCGCATCCACAGCAGTCATTATTGCATCCGCGAACCACCGGAATAGTAGTTATAGGATACCTGAACCAGCCTGTAAAAGGTACTACGCTTTTTATATCGCGGTATTTTAATACTTCCTTAAACATAAACCGGTAATCAAAATCAATTTCTGACAGATCTCTGGATATATTGGTTATGGGATTGTCATATATTTTATTATCTTCTTTCCATACAAGATTTGGTATATCTTTTAAGCTGTCTCTATTTCCTGATTTTATGGCCCCAACCAAACGGTAGAGAGGCTCCTCCGCCGAATCGCCTTTTATAATATAGTCCACCTGCTCAAACTCTATGAGCTCCCTGTAAAAATATGATGAAGAGAACCCTCCGAATATAACAGGTGCAGCGGAGTGATATTTTTTAACTATGCGGGCTATCTCTATCGAGCCCTGGCAGTGTGGGAGCCAGTGCAGGTCTATCCCGAATGCCGCCGTATCCAGGGCCTTTATGAACTTTTCTGCATCAAAATTATTATCTGCCAGCATCCGGTAGGCCAGATTTACTATCCTTACATTTATTCCCCTGCGGGATAGATAATTCGCCATTGTCAAAAAACCGATGGGATACATCTCAAAGATAGGAGTGGAAGGTACCAGATCGCTCACGGGTCCAAACATTATGCTTTTTTTCCTGAAGTCATAAACACTGGGAGCATGAAGCAATACCAGATCAGTTTTCATATATTTGGATCCAATCTTAAAGTTTAATAATTCAGGTCCCGGGCAGTATATTTATATCGGAGCTCACCGGGCCCGATTCTAATTTTGATATGATATCACTTAACTCTCTGCCAGTAAAATTTTTTTGGGGTTAAGATGATCCGGCATTCTTTCCAGAATGAGTATCCGCAGTAAAACACACTTAAACTTTATAGAAATATCTTTTGGATCTCACAGGTATTTGTGCCTCTCTTATTCCAGGGGTTTAACCTTTCCGAAAGTTACCTTTGGCCCGTTTACGGGTGCGGCCCAGCGGATAGCATTACTAATTACTTTGAGTACATCTGATTGATAAAAAATAGGATAGGTCTCGTGGCCGGGCCGAAAATAAAAGACCTTTCCATTACCCCGATGATAGCAAAGGCCGCTCCGAAAGACCTCGCCGCCTTCAAACCAGCTTGCAAATACCAGTGTATCGGGCTCTGGAACATCGAAGCGCTCTCCGTACATCTCTGTTGATTCAATCTCGATATATTCACCCAGGCCCTTTGCAATGGGGTGTCCCGGTTCAATCACCCAGAGTCTTTCTTTTTCTCCTATCTCGCGCCATTTTATGTCACAGCTTGTTCCCATTAATTTTTGAAAAATCTTGGACCTGTGCCCGGAATGCAGGACAATCAAACCCATGCCATCCAATACTCGCTGGTGTATTTTTTCAACTACTGGATCGTTTACCTCCTGATGGGCCCTGTGCCCCCACCAGGTAAGTACATCCGTATTGGCCAGGACATCATCAGTCAAACCCTGCTCCGGTTCATCCAGTGTAGCAGTACGCACATCCAGGTCCGGCTCTTTTTCTAAGTAATCAGCAATAGCTCTATGTATCCCCTCAGGATAAATCTTGCCCACTTCGGGATCTATTTTCTCCCACTGATACTCATTCCATACTGTAACCTTCAACAAATCTGCCATTTTCTCCCCTTTGTTATAATGGTTTTAGTTAATACTTTCCAATTTCTTTTGCCGCTTCAATAATATGGCTAATAAGTGCCCTAACTTCCTGAATAGTATCAAAGATCTCACGGTTTAACAATTAAAATATTTGACAGTATTGCCAATCCTGTTGTATTATTATCAAAAAATTAGAGTTATAGAGTTAAAAAATAAAGTGATAGAATCTATTAAAAAGAGCTTTCAAATTTTAGAGATACTAAGTAATAATGAATCTCCCTGCGGGGTTACTGAGCTTGCCAATATTATGAAGCTTGATAAGAGCACAGTCTTCAGAATTCTTCGCACCATGAAGAGCAAAGGTTACGTAGAACAGCTGCGTGATACAAAAAAGTATGTTATGGGCATAAGAATATTGGAACTGAGCAATAAGCTTATGCAGAAAATGGAAATTGCTGCCATAGCAAAACCAATGTTAAAAAAACTCAGTCAATTAAGCGGTGAATCCACCCATTTAGCTGTTTTACGCAGAGGTAAGGTTATATATATTGACCGGATCAACAGCAGTGAAGCAGTGAGCATACATACCGATATTGGAGATCACGAGCCGGTTCATTGCACCGGTGTGGGCAAGGCTATCTTAGCATTTTTACCATCAGAAGAAATACAAAATAATTTAAAGGAGACTAAAGCAAAGAGCTTAGAAAAGTTTACCGGCAAGACACTTACTTCAATATCGGAACTAGAGAAAGAATTGAAAAAAATCAGAGGGACCGGGTTTGCATTTGATGATGAAGAGCTGTATGAAGGTGTTAGATGCCTTGCGGCTCCTATAAAAAACTATAGAAATGAAGTAATTGCGTCTCTGGGGATATCGGGTCCTATTAATAGGATAACAGATCAGAGAATTTCACATCTTGCCGGTTTAGTTGTAGAAATAGCCCTGAAAGTCTCAGAACGTCTTGGCAGCATAGTTGATAACTACTAAAGAATGTGAAATTTATATTAATTAAATTAGAAGGGCTATGAAATGACTGTAGGAAAACTAAAAAACTATATCGGCGGCGAATGGGTTGAATCTAAATCAACTGACATTCTGGATATTATAAATCCAGCCACAGCCAAAACTATATCTAAAGTTCCAATGTCAACATCTGCTGAGGTGGATAGCGCAATTGCTGCAGCAAAAAAAGCATATCATGAATGGAGAGAAACACCGCCGCTATCCAGAGCAAGGCATCTATTCAGGCTAAAAGATTTAATTGAAGAAAATTTTGAAGATCTGGCCAAAATATTAGTTGAAGAAGAAGGTAAAACAATCGATGAGTCCAGAGGAGAGATAAGGAGAGGCATAGAAAATGTTGAAACTGCAACCGGGATCACTTCTCTTATGATGGGATATAATCTTGAAGATGTAGCCACTGGCATAGATGAGTTCGTGATCCGCCAGCCACTTGGTATATTTTGCTCTATAGCACCCTTTAATTTTCCTTTTATGGTCCCGCTATGGTTTATGCCATATGCGGTGGCATGCGGCAATACCTATATTATGAAGCCGTCGGAACAGGTGCCGTTGAGCCAAAATAAGCTATTTGAGCTTATTGATGAAGCAGGCTTCCCCCCGGGAGTTATAAATTTAATAAATGGTTCCAGAGAGGTATCGGAGGTTCTAATTGAAAGTCCGGATATTAAGGGCATATCATTTGTTGGATCAACTAAAGTAGCAAAAGCGATTTACAGCAGCGGATCCAGGGCAGGCAAAAGAGTGCAGTGCCAGGGGGGAGCTAAAAACTACATAGTTGTGATGCCTGACGCAAATCTCAAGAATACAATACCGGCGCTAATCACTTCATTTTACGGCTGTGCGGGAGAACGGTGTCTTGCCGGTTCGGTACTTCTTGCAGTAGGTGATATACATGAACTTTTAAAAGAGAAATTTTTAGAGGCGGCTTCTAAACTAAAAGTAGGTTACGGTCTTGATGAGACGGTCCAGATGGGGCCGGTCGTATCTAAAGAACATAAAGATATGGTTATTTCCTATATAGAAAAAGGAATAGAAGAAGGTGCGGAGTTGATACTTGATGGAAGAAACACAGTGGTTGGAGACTATCCTGACGGGTGTTTTGTGGGGCCAACCATTTTTGATAGTGTAGGTCCCGATATGGCTATTGCAAATGAGGAAATATTTGGTCCGGTGGCAAGCATAATGAAGGTTGGAAGTCTGGATGAAGCTATAGGCATAATAGATGCAAATCCTTACGGTAATGCTGCATCAATATTTACGTCAAGCGGTAAAAGTGCAAGAGAATTTAGATACAGGACGGATATTGGAAACATCGGTATAAATATCGGCATAGCCGCTCCTATGTCATTTTTTCCTTTTAGCGGAAGAAAAGATTCATTCTTTGGAGACTTGCACGGCCAGGGCAGAGACGGTATAAGCTTTTTTACTGACAGTAAAGTTGTAATTGAGAGGTGGTTTTAGGGGATGGATGATATAAAAACATTTGGAAACCTTTTAGGATTTTCTATTAAGTTAGAGGACAGCTTAATGAATTTTTATAATAAAGCCTCTGAGGATAGCAGGTTTTTGAATATAGCAGAGGACCTTTCTATCTTAATCAAACAAAATATAAAAAGAAAATCTATCCTTGAAAGAATTCGCAGAGAAAATATAAATGAGATGATCCTTCAGCCTATCGAGGGCTTAAAGCCTGATAGCAGTCTTATTAATATAGAAACAGGAGAAATGGGCAGGTCTCCAGATATATTAGAAAGAGCAGTAAAGCTGGAAGAAAACAGCTCTAAATTCTATATAGATGCATCATATAAAGCAAAGCTTGTTTTGGCTGAGGCCAGTAGGTATTTTATAAAATTAGCTAAAGAAAATGATATTCGCAGTTCAAGACTTAAATCAATATACAGTAAATTAAGAGAAGAATAAATTATTGGGGAATTCTATTTAAGATCCGGGGGATGATAATAGATGATCGGGTAATAAAATTACTGAAAAGGCGCATGGGGAGAAATCTCATGTTCGCTTCTATGAGAGCATTAATGACTTAACGCGATAGGAGGCTTAAAAGATGTTCACTGAATGTGGCGGAATCCAGTTAGCTGGAGAACGATTAAAAAGAGCAAAGACAATAAAGAAGGAAGGAAGCATAAAAGCTGCTGTTGGAGCAGGTTCTTTAAGGCAGTTTGAAGATATCACGGTATCGGAAGCTCTTGTCTTGGGTCTTTTAAATCAAGAAGTTACTAAGTATATTGGAATTTTTGGGCACGGATCGACTGACATAGGAGAGGTTTTACGGATTTATGAAGATGCCGGCCTGATAAAAATGTTCCATGTAAGACATGAAACTGAAGCAGCGCACATTGCCACTATGCTAAGATGGCAATATAACGAAGTTGCCGCTGTGATCACATCAATCGGTCCCGGTGCCATGCATGCCTTTGCCGGTTCTCTTGCATCGGCTTCCAATGGAATAGGGGTTTATCATATTTATGCAGACGAAACAACACATGATGAAGGACCTAATTTTCAACAGATTCCCAAACATGAGCAGGGATTATATTTAAAGTTAACCAGCACAATGGGTAAGTCATATGTGCTGCATACGCCTGAAGCAATTTTTTCCGCATTGAGAAGAGGCTGCACAACAGTGTATAACCCGGGTTTTGCTTCACCATTTTATTTTTTAATGCCAATGAATATTCAACCGGCAGTCATTAAAAACTGCAATCTGATGGAGCTACCTGAAAAAACAATAATAAATCCAGTGGTTTGCGAATCTACCGGTCCATTTGAGGAGGCTTATGAATTAATTAGAAATAGCAATAAGATTGTTATTAAAGCTGGCGGAGGTGCCGCAGGTGCGGGAAGGGAAATTAAAATCCTGGCAGATCTGATTGATGCAGTTGTTGTAAACAGTCCGCAGGTTTCCGGACTTTTGCCATATAATGAGAAAAGAAATATGACGGTAGGAGGCTCGAAAGGCTCTATCTCTGGAAACCATGCTATGAATGAAGCTGACCTGGTAATAGTGATCGGAGCAAGAGGAGTATGCCAGTGGGACTGCTCCGGCACTGCCTGGAAAAAAGCTAAGGGGTTCATAAATTTCAATACTGATATATACGATGCTGCTCATTACAATAATACTGTTTCAGTTTTGGGAGATGCAAAAGGAAATTTGGCCAGATTGATTAATTTCTTAAAAGAGAAAAAATTTGGCAGCAAAAAAGAAAATATATCTGATTGGCTAAGGATCAATGTAGAGAAGAAAAAAGAATGGGACGCATATAAACAAAAACGTTATGACAATCCTTTAATATATGATAAAAGGTGGGGAAGAAAAGTTCTTTCTCAGCCGGCTGCTTTAAAAATTGCATCTGATTTTGCTTCTAAAATGAATGCAGTAAAATATTTTGATTCCGGCGATGTCCAGGCAAATGGATTCCAGGCCATTGAAGACTCTGCTTATGGTCAGACATACAATGATGTTGGATCTTCTTATATGGGTCTGGGTATCAGCGCTCTTCTGGGAAATGCAATAGCGGATAAAGATGTATATGCCATTGCATTTAGCGGTGATGGCTCTTTTACTATGAATCCACAAATTTTATTTGATGGAGCGGAACATGGATTAAGAGCAATGATTATTATTTTTGATAATCGAGCAATGGGAGCCATCTCAAGTCTTCAAAAGGCACAATATAAAAGAGAGTTTAAAACAAGTGACAATATTGACATTGATTATGCAGCATTAGCTAATTCTATAAATGGAGTTAAAGGAATGCATGGCGGTTTTTCTCCTCAGGAGTTTAAGAATACATTAGAGGAAGGATACAATTATTCCGGGCTATCAGTTATCCATTTACCGGTTTATCATGGCGATGATGAATTAGGAGGATTGGGGGTTTACGGAGATTGGAACATGGGCAATTGGTGCAAAAGGGTCCAGGAACTTCATCATAAACTGGGACATTAAGCAGTGGAAAGCATGTGATCAATTAGACTTATCATATACTTGAAAGTAATTTTTATTTAAGAATGTATGGGGGTAATTTACAATATGTCTTTGTACAAAGAAAGCTTTATAGAGGAACT
>CBEVGD010000006.1:0-31772 GCA_965549355.1 uncultured bacterium
TTCATTACTTCTAATATAGTTTCTTTTGCCATATTGACCTATTCGGGTAGAAATTCATTTGTATATGCATATTCTGTCTCGAGCATTCTGCCGAGCAGCCCATTATCATGCATCCACCCGCTGAAACCCTCCCAGATATCTTTTTTCATGACCCCCCAGCCTTCGCTGTAGCTTATATAATTTTTTGACAGGTATTTCTGGCTTGCTGTCGCCATCTCCCGGTCAAGCTCGCTATTATCAGATAGGAAAATATCTGCAGCTTCCTGCGGGTTATCTATAGCAAAGCTGTATCCCTTTTCCGTAGCAGAAAGAAAGCTTCTCACAAGGTCCGGATCGTTTTTTATTGTATCTTCACTTGCTATTATTATAGGTGTATAGAAGTCAAGAACAGGGTCGACATCCTGAAGCAATATGAAGTCTATTGGGAATCCTATAAGCTCCGCCCTTATACCGTCCCATCCATAGTAGATCCATGCAAAATCGACATCTCTCTCAACACTTGTAAAGAAATCAGAGGCACCTATATTTACTATCTCGAGTTTTGAGTAGTCCGCACCATATTTTTCCATTAGCCCCTTAAGCATAGCTTCCTCCATGGGAGAACCCCAGCCTCCATATTTTTTGCCTTCAAAATCAGCAGGGCTCTTGATATTCCTGTCTACCGGAGAAGCAAAACCCGAAGTATTGTGTTGTATTATTGCAGCTATTGCTACCACAGGCAGCGGATCATCTGCTGTCCTTGCATAGGTGACCTGTTCCTGATAGCTGATCCCGAACTCCCCCTTATCTGCAGCTACCAGATCTGCGCTTCCTCCCTCTGAGGGCTGGATTATCTCGACTTCCATTCCTTCATTAGAATAATAGCCATTTTCTCTGGCAATATATATTCCTGTATGATTGGTATTGGGCACCCAGTCAAGTATTACTGTTATTTTCCTTAGATCTTTATCACCGGCAGCACCGCCTTTGCATGCAGGCAGGCTGATTAAAAGCATTGATGCTATCAGCAAAACCGAAATGACAGATATGATTCTTTTTCTTTTTAAGATCATAAAAACCCCTTTCATATTATTTATTAATTTTCAATATATTCTTCACTTTGTTTTCCTGGGAGCGTGCCCAACAAGTCCGGATTCAGTTTTCGGACGCGCTCCTAACCAGGGCATACTCTTTTTCTCGGCGAGCTCTATTAGCTTTAGAAGTATTATGCTCAGCACTGTTATTACTATTATTGCCGCAAAGACTCTGTCTGTGGCAAATGATTGTTTTGCCCTTATCATATATACTCCAAGACCGTTTTTACCACCCACCCATTCCCCGATAGTCGCTCCCATTATGCTATAGGTTGCTGCTATTTTTAGACCTGAGAAGAACCCGGCCAGCGAAGAGGGTATCTTCACATATTTGTAGATCTGCAAACGACTTGAACCCATGGATTTTAGAAGGTCCATAAGCTCCCTGTCCACGCTGGAGAGTGATTGGAGAAGGCTTATGGTTATAGGAAAGAAGCATATAAGAGTGACTATTACCAGTTTTGGGGTATAGCCATAACCAAACCATATTATAAAAAGCGGGGCTACAATTATTATGGGTATTGTCTGGGAAATAATGAGTACAGGATAAATTGTCTTTTTAAAGCCAGCAATAGAGTCCATTAGTATTGCTATTATAAAGGACAGTATTATTGCAATAATAAAGCCTGCAAGCGCCTCATAGAGCGTTATAAGGATATCGTATTGCATAGATCCAAAATTTGTGACAAGGCTCACTATTATGCTGCTCGGAGAGGGGAGTATAAATGGCGGAAAGGCCCCGGACCTTGAAAGGCTTTCCCATATGAGAAGCACTGCAATGAAGAAGATAATGGGATAATATCTTTTATTAATATTTTTTAATATTTTTTTTCTCATGCGCAAGTCTTTCTTATAGCTGTTTTATTATAAGCAGCTGGCCTTCCCTTATATCTATCTCTGCTTCTGCAGCGGTAAATATATTACTCAGGCCCCTTACCGGGCTGAAGTCAAGCTTTTCATTTTTGAGCCCGTATTTCAGTCCTTTTGTCTTTATAAAATATGTATATGGTGCCAGTGAAAAGATAGAAATCAGATTTCCCGGCTCACCGTCGATGGTACAGGATTTCCCGGCCACAAATATTTCACTGTCACCGGTTAATATTCTTGCATCTATCCCGTCTAATTCCGGTGAAGCCAGAAGCATTATATTTGCAAATGTATGGTCCATCCTGCCTCCGAGGGCACCTGTGATAATAATATTTTTTATACCCATCCCTGCCGCATGATCCACAGCAAGCCGGGTATCGCTTTCATCCTTATCGTGTGAAACGGAAATATACTCTGTCTCTAAGAGCTCCTTTATCTTTTTTTTCTTTATATCCCCGTCAATACTGTCCATATCTCCGATTATAATATCAGGTTTCAGGCCGAGTTTTAGAGTATTGGATACTCCGCCATCAGCGCTGATTATTATGGCATCACCGTTAGTGAAGGATCTTGATGCGAGCATTTTGTATATCTTTTCAGGCTGCTCTAACGGTCCATTAGCTATGATGACAGCCTTTTTTGTTTTATTCTTGCTATGATTCATATTTATACTTTCTTGTTCTGTATTTTCTTTCTCAGGCTCCCGGACCGGCTTAGTTTAAAATAAAAAAACTACCAACCTGTCATAGATCAGTAGTTAAAATTATTATCATTCTACTTTTCCTACGCTAGCATTATCTAGATCAGGTTTAGAGGGTCGACAGGATATACCTGTCCTCTCAGCCTTGCCGGCTCCCCTAAGAAATAGTTTTATTTAATTTTCAAAGAATCTTTTTATAATATAGAAACAAATTGCTATACTATAGAGCTACTGGATAGTATCATAAAAAAGGTCCGGCAGCAATAGATAGTCATAAGGCATCGATTCCGGTGTTTGGAAAGTTATATAAATGAAATTTACAAATAGAAAAAAACAGATACTTCAGGAAGTAGTTATAAGGTTTATAAAGGAAGCTGAGCCGGTCCCGTCTGCAAGGATAGCTTCTGATCTGGATCTGGATATAAGTCCCGCCACAATCAGGAAAGAGATGAATGATCTGGAGGAAATGGGCTATCTTACCCATCCGCATACTTCTGCCGGCAGGATACCGACGGATATGGGATACCGGTTTTATGTCGATAATATAGCCGGCAAGGAAATAAACCCGCTGGTCCGGAAGGAAGAGGATCTGCCTGACATAAGGGCAGAGATATCGAAAAGCATGGGAATAGAAAATGTTCTCAAGCAATCTGCCGAGATGCTGGCAAGGATAACAAATTATATTTCCATGGTAGTGGCTCCGAATATATATCAGAGCAAATTCAAGCATCTTGAGCTGCTCAAGTTTGAAGGGGAGGATTATCTAATGGTCCTCATAACAGATACCGGAAGAGTCTATAAAATAAATTTCAGGCTTGAGGGGCGCTTTAATGACCTTGATCTACAGAGTGCGGCGAGAGTCCTTAATTCGAAATTAAGAGATAAAAGCATCATGGATATAAAAGCAGTCAGCATGAAGGAAAACAGTTCAGATGCTCATCTCGTACTTCTTGTAAACAGGGTGCTGGATCTTATCAAAGGCTGCATGGAGGAAAATGTCCTCCATGACAGGATCTTTGTCCACGGCACCTCAGTTGTTATGCAGCAGCCGGAGTTTGTAGATATTAAGAACATTCGCCAGATCTTAAACTTTATAGAGAATGAATATCTTCTTATGAAAGTGCTGATGGATTTTTCTGATGATAAAAGGTTTATGGTTAAGATAGGTACGGAACTTTTCAGCGAAGATTCAAATAGTCTGAGTCTTGTAGCTTCCAGATACAGGATAAAAGGGAATGCTTCCGGTACGATCGGGATACTGGGTCCGAAAAGAATGGACTATTCACGCGTAATAAATATCCTTGATCTTTTCAGAAAAAACCTCTCCGATTTATTTGACTCAGAGTCCGGCATAGAGGGTTAGGAGCCAAAATCCAATTATCGGACAGGATCCCGGGCAATGGAATATTTAAAAAGTATGATACTTGAAAAAACGTAAAGCAACTGGAAAAAAATGATAAAATGAGTTATTATTTTTGCGCTGTAAAATCATAAATATGATTTAGTGAATATATATTTTAAGGGGACTTTAATTGGTTGAGACAAAAAGAGATTATTATGAAGTGCTCGGTATTTCCCGGACATGCACAGTAATTGAAATTAAAAAAGCTTATAGAAAGCTTGCAAGGCAATATCATCCCGATGTTAATAATGGTGACCTGGGGGCTGAAAATAAATTCAAGGAAATGTCGGAGGCATATGCCGTGCTTTCCAATGAAGAAAAGAGAAGCCAGTATGACAGGTTTGGATTCTCCAGAAACCTCTTTGAAGAAGCGGATTTTGGGGATGTGTTTTCAGAATTTGGCTTCGGGGATATATTTAGTACATTTTTTGGATCCGGTTTTGGCGGAGGGTTTGGCAGAGGCGGCAGAAGAGCCAGAAGCAGGGGTTCTGATATTGGGATAGAGACAGAAGTAAGCTTCAGGGAATCAGCTTTTGGAATAAAAAAAGAAATAGAATATGAAGTAGAAGATATATGTAAAGAATGCGGGGGAAGCGGCGCCGGAGAAAGCGGCGGGGTAGAGACATGTTCCCAGTGCGGCGGAATGGGAAAGGTAAGAGTCACTAGGCAGACCCTTATTGGAAATGTAATAACTACCGCGGACTGCGATAAGTGCAGCGGAACGGGAAAAATAATAAAGAATCCATGCAATCGATGCAGGGGCCAGGGCCATCACAGCATAAAAAAGAAAATAAAAGTCGATATTCCTGCAGGCATACATCACGGCGACAGGCTGAAGGTATCAGGAAAGGGAAACTCATCTGGAAGCGATTCGATAAATGGGGATCTCTTCATCACGGTCAGGATAGCCGTACACCCTGGATTTGAAAGGGACGAAGATAATGTACTCTCAGAGATAAAAATATCATTTGCCCAGGCTGCGCTTGGCTTGAGATTGGAAACCGGTACCCTGGACGGACCCGAGAAGATAAGGATAAAGCCCGGAACCCAGCCGGAGACAAAGATCATATTAAGGTCCAGGGGCTTTGTCCAGCTTAATGGCTATAGAAGAGGAGATCATATCATAAATATAAGGGTAGAGATCCCTACAAGACTGAGCAGGCAGGAGAAAGAGATGCTTATCGGCTATGCCAGAGCAAGGAAAGAACCTGTGGGCCGATAAAGAATGGTCCATCAGATAAGATATAGCTTCTTCCAAAATATAATAAAGGCATTATAAAAAATGAGTTATCCATATCTGTTCATCGATCCGGATCAGGCTGTTGATAATATAATCAGAATCACAGATAGAGATGACCTGAAGCATCTTTTTGGACCCTTAAGAGGCAAACCGGGGGATACTGTGTATTTCTCTGATGATGAAAGCCGGAAATACAGGACGGCCGTGAAAGAAATAAGCAAAAAAGAAGCTGTTTTTGAGATAAAAGAGAAGTCGTCTATTAAAAAGAGCATGCCCCGGATAACATTATTCCAGTGCATATTGAAAAAAAATGCAATGGAGCTTGTTATACAAAAAACCACAGAAATAGGAATATCCTGCATAGTGCCTGTAATAAGTGAAAGAACTGTATCTGATATAATCGGCAATAGCTCCAAATTGGAAAGATGGCAGAAGATATCCGATGAAGCTTCAAAGCAGTGTAAAAGGGATTTTAAGTGTATTATAAATGCTCCGGTAAAGATAGACAGTATCTCCACAGATCATTATGACCATTTCTTTTTTCTTCATGAGGAGGCGTCCGGTAGCGGCAGGGCCAATATGGAAAGTATCTTCAGGACGATGTACGGAGCAAAGAACATCGCATACCTTATAGGCCCGGAAGGAGGACTCACAGCAAATGAAGCTATGATCCTGAAGAATAAAAAAGCGGCAGCAGCAAATCTTGGAAAGAATATATTAAGAGCAGAGACTGCTGCGATTTATTTTTTATCGGTGATGGATTTCTATATAAAATCAAACCGATAAAAACCCTTAAAGAGCTATCCCGTATTTTTATAAAAGATTTTTTACAGTAATTTAAACAGGTATGGATTTATGAGATTTTCTATAAACACACTGGGATGCAAAGTGAACCTCTGTGAATCAGACGAGATATCAAATAGACTTATAATGCTTGGATTTCAAAGAGTCGACTACAGGAATGGAGATCCACATATCTGCATCATCAATACATGCACCGTGACCGCTGAAAGCGACCGCAAAGCGAGACAGCTTACAAGGAGGATGAGAAATACAAATAAAGAGGCAAAGATCATTGTAACCGGGTGCTTCGTAAAACAAAACCGTAAGTTTTTAGAAGATAATAAAGTGGACCTGATGCTGGATAATGATAAAAAGAAGGATATTCAGGGCCTGATGGAAAGTATAATAAAGAAGACCGGAAAAGAGCCTATTATAAATAAATATAGGGAAACGGATAGATTTAAGAGATCTGAGACTTCATGTATTAGATATGCGCAGAAGCATTCAAGGCCGTTAATAAAGATACAGGATGGATGTGAACAAAACTGTACCTATTGCATCATTCCGAAAGTAAGGGGTGAATATAGAAGTACTGAAAGCGTAAAAGTAATCAAGAAGGTAAAAGAACTCGAAAAAAATGGTTTTGAAGAAGCTGTTTTGACCGGGATCCATATCGGGAAATATGGAGTGGATCTGGAGAATAATTATGGGCTTGACCGGCTGGTCGGGGATATATTATCGAATACGGGTATAAAAAGATTAAGAATAAGCTCGATTGAAATAAATGAAATAGATGACAGGCTTCTTTCTGTTATATCAAAAAACAGGGAAAGAATAGCTCCCCACTTCCATATACCGCTTCAGAGCGGCAGTGATACAGTGCTCAGAAAGATGGCAAGACCATATACTGCCGCGTATTTTACGAAAAAGGTATCCAGAATAAGAAAAGTATTGCCGGATATTACAATAACTACTGATGTAATGGTAGGTTTTCCGGGGGAATCAGATGAGGATTTTAGCAGTACATTTGAAATGGTAGGGAAAATAGGATTTAGCAAACTTCACGTTTTTAAATATTCTCCGAGACCCGGGACAAAGGCCTTTGAATTCAAAGATGGAGTAGAGGGGGCCTTAAAGTCTAAAAGAAGCAGCGTGCTGAGAGGATACGGGGAAAGGTCCAGAGATCTATTTATTAATAAAAACATAGGAAAGAAACACATTGTTGCAGCAGATATGATCGATCCTGCAAGCAGTATAATATCAGGGACATCCGGAAATTATATAAAAATATATTTTAGGGCAGGTCCTGGTTTTGAGAAAATACGCGGGAGGCTTATTGAAATGATAACAATAGAGAAATACAGGGATGGATTATTTGCCTCCCGGATTTAATTAATTTAATAAAATGCATTATAATCAGATAGATATCAGTAAAAACATGAATATTATAATATGAAGGCAAAGCTAAATAAAATTGTAAAATCTATAAAAAATAGTATAATGACCGATTCAGGACAAAAATCTGGGGAATTTTAAATATATCTTTGTGTATTGTCCGGATCTATGCGGAGCCAAGAGGTATAAAAATGGCAGATTGTCTTTTTTGTAAGATTATAAATAGAGAAATAGAAAGCGATATTGTATATGAGGATGATCATATACTGGTATTTAAGGACATAAACCCGGCAGCGCCTGTCCATCTTCTTGCCGTACCCAAGAAGCATGTCAGCTCGATCATGGAAATCAATAAATTAAAAAACTCCGAAATAAATAAGATAATGGAAACAATAAAAAAAATAGCCGGGGATTTTGGCCTTGACAAAAAAGGCTTCAGAGTAGTCATAAATACAGGTCCCGATGGAGGGCAATCAGTGGACCATCTTCATTTTCATATACTGGGTCGGAGAAGATTTGAATGGCCTCCGGGGTAAAGTTGCCGCTATTATGCATATATAGCTTAATAGAAGGTATTATAATCAGATTTTTTAAGGAGGGGTATTGTGTCTCCCGCTAAACATAAAATCAATCTTGAATTTGCAGGAGATCATTCCATGGCTGAACTTTTGGGTGACAGGGATGAGCTGATAAAACTTATTGAGAGAAAGTATAATGTAGAAATATTTATTCTCGGGGATGACCTGGAGATATCAGGAAAGACAAAAAATGTAAAAGAAGCAACCGGGCTGATCAAGGAACTGACCTTTCAGGTAAATCTTGGCCAGCGAATAAATAAAGAGGAAATAAGCGATTCAATAAAGATAATGGAAAATAAATCAGAGCTTAAGCCGCATCAGGTCTTCAGTGACAGCATAATTGTAAATAGCGGTAAAAAGATAAAGCCCAGGACCGGGGGGCAAAAGAGATATATCGATTCCATCAGAAGGAACACTATAGTATTCAGCATAGGTCCGGCAGGTACGGGGAAAACTTATCTGGCGCTTGCGGCTGCCGTTGAAGCTTTAAAAGAAAATCGTATAGGAAGGATAATCCTTGTAAAACCCGTAGTCGAGGCAGGTGAAAAGCTCGGGTTTTTACCTGGAGATATATATGATAAAGTGAATCCATATCTAAGGCCGCTTTATGATGCATTATATGAGATGCTTGATATTGAAAAGTTTCAGCAGTACCGGGACATGGGAATAATCGAAGTGGTGCCTCTGGCATATATGAGGGGAAGGACGCTTAATGATTCCTTTATACTTCTCGATGAAGCCCAGAACACCTCGCCTGAGCAGATGATGATGTTTCTGACAAGACTGGGTTTTGGTTCAAAAATGGTCATTACCGGAGACATTACACAGGTGGATCTGCCGGGTGACAGGCAGTCGGGCCTTATACTGGTAAAAAGTATACTTAATAAAGTCGAAGGTATTGAATTTGTAAATTTGACTTCAAAAGATATTGTAAGGCATGAACTGGTCCAGAAGATAGTGGATGCATACAAAGAATTTGATGACAGGATAAAAAAATAAGAAGTTTGAGCTATGATTGTAAAAAGTAAAGCAAAAAAAATAATTTTAAAGAATAGTAAAAAAGATAAGGCTGCCGGGGGGTTTTTCAGGAGATACTTTGCACCTGGAAGCAAGACGGCCCAGAGACTATATATTTTTATAGTGACCCTTGGACTAATTGTAGCTATATTATCATATGTATATGCCCCTGACATTGGTATAGAACTGGGAAGTCCCAGCCCGAGGACCATGAAGGCCAACAAGGGAATTGAGTTTGAAGATATTGGGAAGACCGAAGAGGACCGTAATTCAAATGAAGCTGATATTGAGGATATATATGTCTACAATCTCGAAGTGCTAAATGGGGAAGAAGGCTCCCTCTACCAGATAAGGTATTTTTATCTTCTGACTTCTGTTGTACAGAAAAAGGAAGATATAGCAATAGAGGGAAAGGTTGATTACCTTACGAACCTATTTGGAAATGAATACCCTGAGTCCATAGTCACGTCCGGACTGGATCTTTCAGTAGATGAATTAAACACATTACTTGAAAGGACCCAGAAAATCGCCCGGGAAGTGATGAAGGAAGAAATCAAACCGACAGAGCTTGATTTTGCCAAAAGTACCGCAGTCTCCATGGCTGAAGCAGACTCCGGGATCCCGCTCGAAACATTACCGATAGTCACTGCTGTTCTTCAAAAAAATATTCAGCCTACGGCAGTATTTGACCCTGTCGGGACCGAAAACGCAAGGAAAGAAGCAAGGCTGAATACTGCTGCCCATATAGTAAGCATTGAAGAGGGGCAGACTATTGTATTTGAAGGAGAGATTGTAAATGAAACTGATATAATAATCCTTACACAGCTCGGGCTGCTGCAGAGGGAATTTAACTGGAGTAGATTCCTTTATGTATTTTTTATCTGTGCGGTAACGATGTTTTTGTTTGGTTTTTATCTTTATAGATTTGATAATAATATTTTTAATAACTCAAAGAAGCTGATTATAAGTGCTCTTCTTATAATAATATTTACAGCTCTGATTAAAATATTTACCATATTATCTTCTATACATAATAATTTCTGGAATTATCTTTTCCCGATAATAACAGTATCTCTTATAAGCACCATACTCTTTAATGCCAGAGTAGGTATCATGCTTACCCTGTGTCTTGGGCTTTTTGCCGGGATAGCCACAAATTTTGATTTTTCGGTAGCTGTGACCTATGTACTCGGAGGAATACTTGCCACATTCATGGTATCAAAAGTTTCTCAGAGATCGGAGGTTATGAGGGCCGGTTTTATAAGTTCCATTATGCTTGCATTTCTCTTCCTGACGGTCAATCTTATAGGCGGAGAGTTCAGGACCATTGTGCTATATACGGTAATGGGGATATTGAACGGCATAATATCTGCAATACTTGCGATCGGGCTCCTGCCATTTATAGAATCTACATTTAATGTAGTAACAGCAATGGGTCTTCTTGAATTGTCCCATACTGACCAGCCGCTTTTAAAGCAGCTATTGATAGCTGCTCCGGGGACATATAATCACAGCCTTCTTGTGGGACATTTATCTGAAAATGCGGCCAAGGCTATAAAAGCTGATTCATTGCTTGTAAAGGTAGCGGCACTTTACCATGATCTTGGGAAAATAAAAAGACCCGAATATTTCTATGAGAACCAGGGGGATATCAAAAATGTACATGATAAATTAAATCCTTCAATGAGCAGGAATATTATTGCAAACCATATCAAGGATGGCCTGGAAGTGGCACGCAAGAATAAAATACCGCAGAGAGTGTTGAATGTCATTTCCCAGCATCACGGGAATTCTCTCATCTCATATTTTTATGAAAAGCAGAAGGATAAGTCAGATGCGGTAAATGGGAACTCCAATAGCCTAAAGGGACATTTTAGATATCCTGCCATGAAACCGCAGAGCAAGGAAGCAGCGATACTCATGCTTGCTGATTCAACAGAAGCAGCCGTGAGGTCCATTGAAAAAATAACTCCTAAAAAGATAGAGCAGATGGTAAATGATATAGTAGAGGACAGAATAAAGGATGGACAGCTCACACAGGCATCCATAACATTCAAAGAGATAGAAATAGTAAAAACCACGCTGATAGATGGACTGATCTCCATCTATCATTCACGCATATCATATCAGAAAAATGACGGGCCTGCTCCCAAAGAAGATATGAGTGCGATAGCGAGCAGCGATTATCATTAATATTTACTATGCAAACAGAAATAATAAACAATCAGAATAAGGTAAAATTCGATCTTGAGTTCATTGGGAGATCCTCTGCCTGTATCTCAAATAAATTTGATCCGGATAATCATAGATCCCTTAATATAATATTTATTACAAATGATGAAATACAGAAGTTTAATAAAAGTTACAGAAATATTGACGGACCTACAGACGTCCTTTCGTTTTCATATCTTTTAGATATAGACGATGCAGGAACGGGGGATGGCACGGCTGTCATAGGGGAGATCTATATCTCTCCCGAAGAGGCGCTTAAAAATTCCAGAAATCAGGGAAAAGACTGGAGCCTTGAACTGGAGATAATGATGCTTGTGGTCCATGGGATGCTGCATATTTATGGCTATGACCATGAAAATGAAGAAGAGAGAGCCGTAATGTATAGTATTCAGGATAGTATGATCCATGAATTAAGAAATAAAAACTGGAACTCCTATTGACAGATATTGTAAAATCTATAGTAGATATATTTTTTAGCTAAAACCGATTATCCGGAAATGGACATGATTACGATAAAGCATATTAAAGATTTTGATCTTAAGCTTATAGAGACCCTGTGTGAACTGGAAATAGAAAATCTTGGGAATGAAGCCTCTGTCAATCAATGGGTGATACCGGTACTAATAAGGTATGGCATGGTATCTATTGCCGAGAAGCTGCCGGAGCAGGAAATAGTAGGAGTGTGCCAGGTATTTAGAAGTTACGACGACCCTTCCGGCGCTTTCATTCATTCTTTTTATATCAGGTCCGGCCTCAGGGGCAAAAAAATAGGAAAGTTGCTTCTTGGAAGAGTTATAAATAAATTAAAATCAGATGATCTTAAAAAAGTACATTTAACAGCCGACCCTGAAAATATTCCTGCAGCGGCTCTTTACAGTTCCTTTGGATTTAAGCGGTCCGGGATCAGAAAAGATGAATATGGGAAAGGAGTCGACAGGGACCTTTATGTCCTGGCATTATAATGGAGAAGGATATTATCAAATCAGGATTTATAGGTCTTATAGGACGGACCAATGTCGGGAAATCAACATTGGTCAATAAGATACTGAAACAAAAAATACTAATAACTTCGGATAAAGTACAGACTACCAGAAATTGTATCCGCTGTATTTTAAATACTGACAAGAGCCAGATGATCTTTGTTGATAGCCCGGGGTTTTTTAAACCCAGGAATATTTTTCAGGAGAGGCTCAATAATAGTGCAGGCAGAGTAATAGGCGATGTAGATATTATTGTAGTAGTGGTTGATGCGGCCGGGGGCATTGGAAGAGGGGACAGGTTTGTATTTGAGCAGATAAGCAAAAGCAAGCTGCCAAAAATACTGCTTTTAAATAAGATAGATTTGATAAAAGATGAAAAGCTTAAAGAACAGAGAGAAGAAATAGCAGATGAAGAGCTTTTTGATGATATACTGGAGGTCTCTGCAAGGACCGGTGAAAACATTGATAAATTAATCGAAGTACTGGAGAAGACTCTTCCCGAAGGGCCCAGGTACTATGATGAGGACACGGTATGCGATCAGTCCCGGGAAAAGATAATATCAGAGGTTGTAAGAGAGAAATTGTTTAATAATCTTTCTGATGAGATACCTCACAGCATAATGGTAGAAATCGATAGTCTTAAGGAATCAAGGACCCGGTCCCGGGAAAAGCTTATCTCGGCTGAGTGTTCGATATATGCTGAAAGGAATTCTCAGAAAGCAATAATAATAGGAAAATCAGGTGCTATGTTGAAGAAAGTCGGCCGGCAGGCAAGGCAGGAATTAGAGAAGCTATTTGGAAAAAAGGTCTTTCTTCAATTATGGGTGAAAGTAAGAAAAAACTGGACAAAAGAAGAATCGTTCCTTGACCGTTTTGGCTACTAGGAGTCTGTCCGAGAACCGGGATCTGAGATTACAGGCTGAAATTTTTAAGCAGATCAAGACTTGATAAAGAAGTGGTAGACACTGCTTAAGTCTTTTGACAATAATTAATTTATTAAAGTTTAAATAAAGGTAGGGTGTTTAAAATATTAACCAGGGAGCAATTAGCAAAAACTATCGATCAAACACTTCTCAATCCTGTAGCAACTCCGAAAGAAATAGAACATCTTTGTGTAAATGCTGAGAAAGAGCACTTTGCAGCTGTAGTGGTCAATCCAGCGAATGTTATTCAGGCAGTGAAAATACTTGGTGCTACCGATGTAAAAGTATGTTCAGTGGTCGGTTATCCGCTTGGAGCAAATACTATAGAGACCAAGATTTTTGAATCCAGAGATTGTGTCAGAAAGGGTGCAGGAGAGCTTGATGTGGTTATAAATCTGGGAGCAGTAAAGAACGGTGATTACGGATATATTGAGAGGGAATTAAGTGTTCTTGTAAGCGTTATTCGGCGTGAGCAGATTGCCGAGTATAACCGTCATATCAATATTAAGGTAATCATAGAAACCGGGATACTCTCAATAGATGAAGTAAAAAAAGTCAGTTCGATTATTGAGAAATCAGGTGCAGACTTCATAAAGACTTCAACAGGTTTTGGAGCAAAGGGAGTAGAGCTGGATGATGTCCGCCTGATAAGGGAAGTCGTTACCAGGAATATAGGGGTGAAGGCTTCTGGCGGTATCAAAACCTTTGAAGATGCACAGGCACTTATAGATGCAGGAGCTACAAGACTCGGTACCAGCAGCGGAATAAATATTATAAAAGAATACATCACTATTTTTGATAAATAATAATATTGTCAGATAATTGATCAATAACTTTAAATATACTATTTCAGAAATAGATCAAAAATTCTTTATATGTCTACTTATAAAGCCAGAGCAATTATAATTAAGACCTACAAGCTTGGAGAGGCAGACAGGATCATAAAGATGTATTCAGGGGAGGGCCAGGTGATTTCGGCAGTTGCAAAGGGATCCAGAAAAATAAGATCCAGATTTCGGGGGCGTCTTGAGCTCTTCCATATGGTAGATCTGGAACTTTCACGGGGAAGAAATCTGGACATAATCAATCAGGCAGAGATATTTCACGCTTCCCCTAAGATCCCCCGGGATTTTTACAGATTTGTATTTGCAGAGATAATATCAAATATTATATTGAAAACACAGGCCTCGGGAGACGGTAATCCGGCACTTTTTAAACTACTTTATATTTGCCTCAATGAAATAGATAATGCCGGACAGGGAGACGTAGCGGCGCTTAAAAAAATAATATGCTTTTTTAGCGCGAGATTCCTGCAGGTCACAGGCTTTACTCCCATGATGGATTCATGCAGCAGATGTAATAAGAGTTTGGATGACCTCTATCATTCGGGGGAAAATGGTATATATTTTTCCATAAAGTATGGCGGAGTGCTCTGCAGAAAGTGCTCCGAATCTACCGGTTCCAGGATCATGCTGAATCCTTCAAGTTTTAGATTGATACCGGACCTTATGCGGCTTAAAATAGAAGACTTCCGGGATATTGAAGTAAAACCAGGTGACCTGAAAAAAGTATACAAACTTATGGAAGACTATTTAGTCTTCCATACCGGATGTAGTGTGGACAGTTTCAAGTACTTGAAAAAAATCGGCCTTTAAGTATAAAAAAGCTATTTAATAAAACAATCCTTATTGTAGACAAAAGAAATTTTTTATATTATAATCCCTATAATAACGATAGGAATAATAAGAATTACCAAAATAAAGTGGGAAATTAAAAGATGATACGATTGTCTACAAAAGGAAGATATGGTACCAGGGCCATGCTGGAATTGGCGCTAAATTATGGAAGTGGTTCCATACTATTAAGAGAGATAGCTAAAAAACAGGAGATATCTGTAAGATATCTGGAACAGATCATCCCGGGTCTGAAAACAGCAAATCTGGTCAATTCAAACAGGGGAGCCCGTGGAGGATACTATCTTGCAAAACCTCCAGAAGACATCACCATAAAAGAAATAATAGATGCTCTTGAGGGTCCGCTTAAACTGGTTGAATGCGTGGATGATCCTGATATATGCGAAAGGACCGATCTTTGTGTGACAAGGGATCTCTGGGATGAAATAAACAGGAAGATAGATGAACTTTTTGCATCCAGGACATTGCAGGATCTGGTGGAAAAACACAGAAACAAACAAAAGAGTCGCCCCCTCATGTATAGCATATGATTATTAATACATTTGGCCCGGATCCTTGTTTGAGGATATATTGATAGATGACTGCAAATAAGGCCAGGCATGATATTTATTCCATAAAAAAGATCTAAAGGAGTTTAAATGGAGATAGCAAATAATATTACAGAACTGATCGGAAACACCCCTCTCGTTAGATTAAACGGTATCTCAGGCGGTTCAGGGGCCGATATTGCAGCAAAACTTGAAAGTTTTAATCCGCTGTCAAGCTTAAAGGACAGGATCGGTTATTCGATGATAAGGGATGGTGAAGAGAAGGGACTTATTAATAAAGATACTACAATAATAGAGCCCACAAGTGGTAATACAGGTATAGCTCTGGCATATATCTGTGCTGTAAAGGGATACAGGCTCATACTTGCTATGCCCGATACCATGTCTGTGGAACGCAGAAAGCTTTTGAAGATCTTTGGAGCAGAACTGGTACTCACTCCCGGAGCCAGCGGCATGAAAGGGGCAGTGGAGGAAGCCGGGCTGCTCCATAAGAAGATTCCTGATTCATATGTTCCCCAGCAATTTAATAATCCGGCAAACCCTGAAATACACTGCCAGACTACTGCAAAAGAAATATGGTCCGATACTGATGGTAAAATAGATATACTGGTATGCGGTGTCGGGACAGGAGGTACTATTACAGGGATCACCAAAAAATTAAAAATAAAAAAACCGGATCTTGTATCTATTGCTGTAGAACCTTTTGATTCCCCTGTGCTTTCTGGAGGAAAACCGGGACCTCATAAGATACAGGGGATCGGCGCCGGATTTATCCCCGGAGTTATAGATCTGGGACTGATAGACGAAATAATAAAAATAAAAAATGAAGATGCGGTTGAAACTGCCAGGAGGCTGGCAGCCGAAGACGGGATCCTTGCAGGCATATCTTCAGGGGCTGCGGCCAGTGCAGCTATTGAAGTGGCAAAGCGTAAAGAAAATAAAAATAAATTAAGAGTGGTCATCCTGCCGGATACGGGGGAACGCTACCTTTCAACCGATTTATTTGATTTGAAATCTTAATAATGGAGAGAAAATATAGAAAATGAGTAATTCAAAATTAAAACTGAATGATGATACAATATTATTGCACGGAGGCCATGAGCCTGATCCGAGTTCCCATTCAAGGGCGGTTCCGATCTACCAGACTACATCGTATCAATTTAGGGATACTGACCATGCAGCGGATCTTTTTGCTTTAAAAGAATTTGGAAATATTTACAGCAGGATAATGAACCCTACAAATGATGTTTTAGAACAGAGAATCACATTGCTTGAGGGAGGGGCAGGAGCTCTTGCACTGGCCAGCGGCCAGGCAGCCGAGACAATTGCTATTTTAAATATTGCCCGGAATGGTGATGAAATAGTATCAGCAGATAATCTTTATGGAGGCACCTATACCTTATTTGAAAATACATTCAAACGTTTCGGAATAAATGTAAAATTTGTGGACTCTGAAGATCTGGATGGTTTTAAAAAAGCTATTACTGAAAAAACCAAAGCAATATATGCGGAGTCCATTGGAAACCCAAAATTAAATATCACAGATATTGAAGGTCTGGCTGAGATCGCACATCTAAATGATATTCCACTGATAATTGATAATACAGTCACACCATATCTTTTGAAGCCATTCGATTACGGGGCAGATATTATAACTTATTCAGCTACCAAGTTTATTGGCGGCCACGGGACCTCCGTTGGCGGTTTGATTGTAGATTCCGGTAATTTCAATTGGAAAAATGGTAAATTTCCGCTGATAGCTGACCCGGATCCCAGTTATCATGGAATGGATTTTATAGAGGCATTTAAAGCAGTTGGAAATATTGCATATATTCTAAAAGCCCGCGTAAAGCTTTTAAGGGATATGGGGCCCTGCCTTTCACCATTTAATTCATTCTTGCTGCTGCAGGGACTGGAGACTCTGCACCTGAGAATGGCAAGGCATTCAGAAAATGCTTTAAAAGTCGCTAGATTTCTTGAAGGTGATCCCAGAGTCAGCTGGGTAAACTACCCGGGCCTGGCCTCCAGCAAAGATAATGAAAAAGCTGAAAAGTATCTAAAAAGGGGTGCAGGCGCAATAGTCGGTTTTGGTATAAAAGGCGGTGCAGAAACCGGTAAGAGATTTATTGATTCACTTAAACTGATATCACATCTGGCAAATATAGGTGATGCTAAAACATTGGCTATCCACCCCTCAAGCACCACTCATCAGCAATTAGACAGAGAGGAACAGGCGGCGACAGGAGTCACTCCTGATTTTATAAGGCTCTCGGTAGGCATAGAAGATATCAGTGATATTATCTCTGATATAGAACAGGCCCTGGATAAGGCATGCTAATGAATAATAAAGCAGCAGATAAAAACAGGATACGGATGGGCCCGGATGGATCCGGACCTGTCAAAACAAAATATTTTACATTTGCAGGACCGCCGGACCATTTAATACTGGAGTCAGGAGCAAAACTCGGTCCTGTGACCCTGGCATATGAGACCTATGGAACACTTAATGCCCGTAAGGATAATGCAGTACTGGTACTCCATGCTCTTTCCGGTGATGCACATGCTGCCGGTTGGCACGAGAACGATAAAAAGCCCGGGTGGTGGGATAATATGATAGGGCCGGGAAAAGCATTTGATACTGATAGGTATTTTATCATAAGCACCAATGTACTGGGCGGATGCAAGGGCAGCACTGGCCCATCCTCGACGGACCCTGCCACAGGCAAGCCATATGGGCTTGGCTTTCCGATGATCACTATATCAGATATGGTGGAAGCTCAAAAATATTTGATAGACTTTCTGGGCATAGAAAAGCTGCTCTGTGCAGCTGGCGGTTCGATGGGCGGTATGCAGGTCCTCCAGTGGGCGGCATCATATCCAGGCATGGTCCTGTCGGCGATACCTATTGCTGCAGGGCTCAAGCATTCTCCACAGCAGATCGCATTCAATGAAGTGGGAAGACAGGCGATAATGTCTGATCTTGAATGGAAAAATGGAGAATATTATGGTTCTGCTTCTCCAAAGAGAGGGCTGGCCATTGCCAGGATGATAGGCCATATTACTTATATGAGTGATACATCGATGGAGCAGAAGTTCTCGAGAAAGCTCAAAAACAGAAACTATAATTTTTCTTTTCAGCCGGATTTTGAGGTTGAGGGATACCTGCATTATAAAGGTGATGATTTTGTAAAAAGATTTGATGCAAACTCGTATCTATATATAACCAAAGCTATAGATTATTTTGATCTATCTTCAAATAATACCCTGGTCCCAAAGAGCAGGGAGAAGAATATAAGATTTATGATAATATCATTTAAATCGGATTGGCTGTATCCACCCTATCAATCAGTTGAAATAGTGAGAAAATTGAAAGCCGGAAATGTGGATGTAAGCTATTGTGATATAGATTCCAGCTATGGCCATGATGCATTTTTAATTGAAATAAGGGAAGAGACAAACCTTGTGAAACATTTTTTAAACAGGATATACAAAGAATTGAAAAATGGATAATAAAATAATCAAACCGGACCATAAGATAATATTTGATATTGTGAAAAAAGGATCCAGAGTATTGGACCTTGGCTGCGGTGACGGGGAACTGCTATACGATCTTGTCCGGATCAAGGATATCAAGGCAGAAGGTGTCGAACTGGCTGAGGAAGATATCTATAATTGCATAGAAAAGGGTCTTTCGGTCTATCACAGGGATATCGAGAATGGTTTGAAGGACTATCCGGACAATTCTTTTGACTATATAATCCTGAACCAAAGCATCCAGGAGATAAGGAATATGGAATTCCTGCTGGATGAAGCCCTCAGGGTCGGAGATAAGGTAATAATAGGTTTTCCAAACTTTGCCCATATCAGAGCCCGTTTTGACCTCTTCTTTAAGGGTATGGCGCCTGTTACAGCTTCACTTCCATATAAATGGTATAATTCTCCAAATGTTCATTTTTTGAGCATAAAAGATTTTAAAGACTACTGCAGAGGAAAAAGGATAAAGATACTGGCTTCACATTACCTGGGAAATAATAGAGCCTTAAAAGTCTTTCCGAATATTTTTGCATTAATTGGTATTTTTCTTATCCAGAATTCAAAATTATGAGACTTTTCATTTTTTATCTTCTAGCCAGCCCGTTTTCTATCCAAATATTACTCCTGTGTAAATAGGCTTTAATATATATTAGAGGGATTATAATATCTTATCGGCATCTGTTCAAATCCAGCCCAGAATAGTCTTCTTCATAAAGAAGAATACCGGATATAATCATTTTCGCTGATTGACTATTAAATCTAATATGATTAAAATAAGGGACTATGAATTTTCAGGATATAATTTTTAATCTGCAAAAATATTGGGCCCTCAGAGATTGTATAATCAAACAGCCTCTGGATCTGGAAAAGGGCGCCGGGACGTTCAATGCCGATACTTTCTTAAGATGTCTGGGACCAGAACCATGGAATGTGGCATATGTCGAACCCTCAAGAAGGCCCACTGACGGAAGATATGGAGAAAACCCTTTCAGGTCACAGTTTTATTATCAATTTCAGGTACTTCTAAAACCCTCGCCTGATGACATTATTGATCTTTATCTCGGTTCCCTTGAAAGTCTGGGCATAAAGCTTGCCAGCCATGATATAAGATTTGTGGAAGATGACTGGGCATCGCCTACAATAGGGGCCGCAGGGCTTGGATGGGAAGTCTGGGCAGACGGGATGGAGATAACACAGTTCACATACTTTCAACAGATGGGAGGGCTTGCATTAAAGCCTATATCAGTAGAACTCACTTATGGGCTCGAGAGAATAGCAATGTATCTGCAGGATAAAGAGAGCTTCTGGGAGCTTTTATGGAATGATAATATAACTTACCGTGATGTTCATCTGGAATCAGAAAAGCAGTGGTCCAAATATAATTTTGAGATAGCGGATGTAGATATGCTGCTTGACCTTTTTGATAAATATGAAAAAGAATTCAATAGCGTGATCAGTGAAGGACTCGTATTCGTCGGCCACGAATATGTACTTAAATGTTCCCATATTTTCAATCTGCTTGATGCAAGGGAGGCAATAAGTGTGGCCCAGAGGACCTCTTATATAGCCAGGGTAAGAAAACAGGCTAAAGTATTATGTCAGAAATATGTAGAACAGAGAGAAGAACTTGGATTTCCTCTTTTAAAAAGAGGTGGAAAATAGATTATGAAAAGCGACCTTATTTTAGAGATAGGAACAGAGGAGCTTCCGCCGTCCTGTACCGGCGATGGACTCAATAGCCTGAGGGCCCTGCTCGAAAAAAACTTTATTGAAAACCGGATCAGATTTGACAGTATTTCTGCCTATAGCTCTCCAAGGAGGCTGGCAATATATGTGAAAGGGGTCAGTGATACACAGGAAACTGCCGAAAAAACCGTCACAGGTCCTCCAAAGAATATTTCATATGACCCGGATGGAAAACCAAACAGGGTTGCAATAGGGTTTGCAAAAAGCCTTGGCATTGATATTGGGGATCTTGAGGAAATAGAGATAGAAGGAAAGGGAATATATCTTGGCAAAAAAATGATCCAGAAAGGTAAAAAGACCTCTGCTATACTTCCGGATATACTTAAAAGTACAATACTGTCCATTACTTTTAAAAAGCAGATGTACTGGGGAGACTACGGGACCCGGTTTATAAGGCCGATAAGATGGCTGCTTGCAATTCTGGGAAGTGAAGTAATCGAATTTAAAATAGAGAATGTAAAATCAGGTAATATTACTTTTGGCCACAGGACATTAAATACCCTGCCGATAGAGATCGGTTCTGCGGACCAGTACTTTCAAAAACTTAGAGAAGGCAAAGCAATGGCTGATCAGGCAGTCAGAGAAAAGATGATCCATGATCAGATAAAAAATATAGAAGAAAACATATGGAATAAAAAATATAAAGCGGTTATAGATGAAAAACTGCTCAGGGAAGTCATCGACCTTGTAGAGATCCCCAATGTCCTTATCGGACATTTCCCGGATTCTTTCCTTTATATGCCTGCCGATATTCTGATAGAAGCAATAAAGTATCATCAAAAGTATTTTCCCGTAGTTGACAGCAAGGGTGATATCACGACAAATTTTTTAATTGTACAGAATGGTATTGAGGATAATGGAGACATCAAAAAGGGCAATGAAAGGGTCCTGAGAGCCAGATTAAGCGATGCATCTTTTTTCTATGAGCAGGACAAGAAGCATGATTTCCCTTACTGGCAGGAAAAGCTTGAAGGTGTGATTTTTTATTCTGGCCTGGGAAATATGAATGAGAAACAGAAGAGGCTGGGAGAGATCAGCATATACCTTGCGGAGAAAATAAATAAATCTGATAATAAAAAACTTTTAAAAGATCTTGAGAGTGCAAGCGCTATGTGTAAATGTGACCTTGTGACAAATATGGTAGTAGAATTTCCTGAACTGCAGGGAATTGTCGGCAGGGAGTATTCCAGGGAAAGAGGGTATGATGAGTCTGTTTTAAAAGCAGTATTTGAGCATTATCTTCCAGAGTCAGCAGGAGACAGGCTTCCCGGTACAGAAACAGGAAGGATCCTCTCGCTGGCTGATAAGATAGATACCATAACGGGTTTATTTTTGATGGGGAAGGATCCCTCAGGTTCAGAGGACCCGTTTGCTTTAAGGAGAAAGGCCTCCGGGATAGTCCGGTCCATTCTTGAAGGAGATTACGATATAGATATAAAAGGTCTTATAGAGTTCTGTACCGCACTGTATAAAAAGTCATATGAGACAAAAGAATCTGGTGATAATAAAATAACCGAAAAGATATTCGGATTTATTATAGCGAGACTAAGATTTCAGATGACGAAAAATAATAAAAGAATGGATGTATTTGATGCTGTGCTGGGTTCAGGATGCTCCTCACTTAAAGATATTGTTCTGAGACGGGAGGCAATCGAAGAATATATGTCAAAGCGGGATATAAAAACCATTGTCTGGCCGATGAGCAGAAGCAAAAATATAATAAATGGAAAACGATTTGGAGCAGTTGATCCGGAATTATTCAAAGAAAAAAATGAGAAAGAGCTGTTTAAGGCTTTGCAAAAGACAGAAAGTGATGTCCGCGGCCTTATAAAAGAAAAAAAGTATTGTGAATTACTGGAAGAAATGAGTGAATTTGGCGGGATTGTGGACAGATTCTTTGACGAAGTACTCGTTATGGATAAAGATGATAAAGTAAAAGCCAACCGTATAAATCTATTAAAAAAAGTAGCAGATCTGTATATCAGTTTTGCAGACTTTTCACTGATCGTCATCGATGCTGACGCAAGGTAAGGATCCGGATCCTTGCTTACTCACTCCGATAACCGGCTAATGTATCTCCCAGACAATTCATGCTTATATTTTAGAAGTTTTTTTGATAGTATTACTCGATTTGTATTTTTGAAATACAAGAATATTTATAGGGGAGAAGGGATAAAAATGACATCTAAAAAGTATGTGTACTTCTTTGGTGAAGGCAAGAAGGAAATGAAAAAGCTCCTTGGAGGCAAGGGAGCAAATCTATCAGAGATGACTAATATAGGTCTTCCGGTACCTCCTGGCTTTACCATTTCCACTGAAGTGTGCAATCTGTATTATGACCTCGGAGAGAGATGGCCGGAGAGTCTTGATGAACAGATAGAAGAAAATCTTAAAAAACTTGAAGAGAAGATGCAGATGAGTTTTGATGATAAGGATAACCCTCTGCTTGTATCCGTACGTTCAGGTGCAGCAGTATCCATGCCGGGGATGATGGATACCGTACTTAATCTGGGCCTGAATGATACTTCAGTCAGGGGTCTTATAGCAAAGACCGGAAATGAAAGGTTTGGATGGGATGCATACAGGAGATTTGTCCAGATGTTTGGTGATGTTGTAATGGAAGTGGAATATGACAAATTCGAAAAAGCTCTGCAGGCAAAAAAGGATGGCAGGGGAGTGAAGTTTGATACGGAACTTACCGGACAGGATCTCAAAGAACTGGTAGAAGACTATAAAAAGATAATAAGGGATGCAAAGGGGAAAAGCTTTCCGGAAGACCCCAGAGAACAGCTCAGGATGTCAATAGATGCAGTTTTTGGTTCCTGGAACAATAAGAGAGCTCAAGCCTATAGAAACCTTAATGATATTCCTCATAATATAGGTACAGCGGTAAATGTCCAGACAATGGTATTCGGAAATATGGGACAGACCTCTGGAACTGGAGTAGCATTTACAAGGAACCCTTCAACAGGAGAGGATGTCTTTTACGGTGAATATCTTATTAATGCCCAGGGAGAAGACGTGGTCGCAGGTACGAGGACACCCCAGCCTATTGCAAAGCTGGAAGAAGAGATGCCTGAGAACTATAAGCTTCTTATGGATATAAGAAAAAAGCTTGAGAATCATTACAGGGATATACAGGATCTTGAGTTCACCATACAGGAAGGCAAGCTGTATATGCTTCAGACAAGGACCGGCAAAAGGACGGCAGCCGCAGCCCTTCAGATAGCCGTGGATATGGTAAACAATGACTTTATTGATAAAAAGACTGCTGTGACAAGAGTAGAGCCGCAGATGCTGGATCAGCTTCTGCACAAACAGCTTGATAAAGATGCAAAGGATAAAGCCGAAGTGCTTACAAAAGGACTCCCCGCATCTCCGGGAGCAGCTCTTGGCATGGTTGTATTTAATGCCGATGATGCTGTTGAAGAATCCAAAAGCGGAAAAGTGATACTTGTAAGGACCGAGACTTCTCCGGAAGATATACAGGGTATGGCTGTTGCACAGGGCATATTGACTGCAAGGGGAGGCATGACCTCGCATGCAGCTGTAGTGGCCCGCGGAATGGGTAAATGCTGTGTAGCAGGTGCGGAGGAAATAAAAGTATTTGAAAATAAACAATATTTCCAGGTAAAAGGCAAAGAAATAAAAAAAGGCGACTGGATAACCCTTGACGGCTCTACAGGTGAGATATTTATTGGCAGGATACCGGTAGTGGATCCTGAGGTAAATGAGAATATGCAGACCTTTATGAGCTGGGTCAATGATTATAAAAAGCTTGGGATAAGGGCAAATGCAGACACACCCGATGATAGTCAGGTCGCAAGAGATTTCGGAGCAGAAGGGATCGGCCTCTGCCGTACGGAGCACATGTTCTTTGAAGGTGATAGGATAAAATCTGTCAGGAAGATGATAGTCTCGTCAAGTGAAAAAGAAAGAAGAGAAGCCCTTATGGAACTTCTGCCGATCCAGAGAAAAGACTTCTATGAGATATTTAAAGTAATGAAGGACCTCCCGGTCACAATCAGGCTGCTTGATCCGCCTCTTCATGAGTTTCTTCCCACTGAAGATAATGATATAGCGGAGATTGCAAAAGAGATGGGCATGAGCTTTGATGATTTAAAATCTACGATAGTATCACTTCATGAGATGAATCCGATGCTTGGGCACAGGGGCTGCAGACTTTCTATTACTTATCCTGAGATCGCAGAAATGCAGGCAAGAGCTATATTTGAAGCTGCCGCGGATCTAACAAAAGAAGGATATGATGTACGGCCCGAGGTAATGGTCCCTCTTGTCGGGAGCCTGATGGAAATAAAGATACTAAGAGAAAAGATCATATCTGTTGCTGATGAAGTGATGGGTGAAAAGGACCAGAAATTCAATTATAAAGTAGGGACCATGATCGAGGTCCCCAGAGCATGCCTGATTGCTGATAAGATAGCGAAAGAGGCAGAATTTTTCAGCTTTGGTACAAATGATCTCACACAGATGGCTTATGGATTTTCAAGGGATGATTCCGGTAAATTCCTTCCTGATTATATTGAACAGGGAATTCTGGCAAAGGATCCTTTTGCGACCCTTGATATTGGCGGTGTGGGACAGCTTATAAAGATGGGGCTGGAAAGAGGAAGAGCTTCAAGGAAAAACCTGAAGGTAGGCATTTGCGGAGAACACGGCGGCGATCCAAAGTCTATAGATTTTTGTCATGAGATAGGTTTGGATTATGTAAGCGCTTCGCCATACAGAGTGCCGGTAGCAAGACTTGCAGCTGCACAGGCAGCGATAAGGGAAGAATCCGAAAAAGAATAATCATATTAGTTTTAATAGACCGGGGCTCATGCAGCTTATCTTATGGCTGATGGGCCCTGATCTATTTTTTATATTACTTATATATAATATATTAATGCGATAAATCACATTTTGTGCTAAAAGCCCTTTTCATATACTTGATTTCTTAATAAAATAATTCTAAGTGTTTTGATCTTTCGTTTTATTGACCCCTATATGTATAAACTATGTCAAGAAGCCTAAAAGACGGCGAGATAGATGAATTAAAATCTCGCGCTGATATATATAATATAGTATCCAATTATGTCGGCCTGAAAAAATCAGGAAAAAGCTATTCCGGTCTGTGTCCATTCCATAAAGAAAAAACACCATCTTTTTCTGTGGACCCCGGGAAACAGCTGTATCACTGTTTTGGCTGCGGTGAAGGCGGAGATATAATAAGTTTCATAGAAAAAATTGAAAATATGGATTTTATTGAAGCTATCGAGTTTATTGCAAACAAGATCGGATATAAGCTTAAATATAATATGACAGGCACGTCAAAGGAATCCGGAAGGGCCAGAAACAGGCTATATGAGATAAATGAACTTGCAAAGAAATATTTCCAATTCATATTACATAATAGCAAATCGGGAAGAGTGCCTCTTAGTTATTTAAAAAAAAGAGGTTTTACTGATAAAACCATAAAAGAATTTGAAGTAGGCTACAGCATGGATCTCTGGAATAACTTTACAGACTTCATCTTGAAAAGGGGATATAAGGATAAAGAGATCACAGGAAGCGGGCTGGCTATTGAAAGCACGAAGAAGCCGGGAGTTATATATGACCGGTTCAGGGGAAGAATAATGTTTCCCATTGAAGATATCGTGGGGAAACCGATCGGTTTTGGCGGTAGGATAATATCTGAAAAATCCGGGGCTGCCCGCCAGAGCGCAAAATATATTAATACGCCCGAGACCAGAGTATATTCCAAGAGTAAAAATATTTACCGCATCCATCAGGCGAAGAATCATATTGTCAAAAATGATGAAGTACTTATAGTAGAAGGATATACAGATGTGATGGCTCTTCACCAGTCGGGAATATGGAATGCTGTTGCCAGTCTTGGCACGGCTCTGACTTCTGACCAGATAAAGATACTCGGCAGGTTTACAAAAAACATCATACTTGTATTTGATAGTGATCAGGCCGGAATAAATGCATCGCTTAAGGGGATTGAGAGACTCCGAGAGTATAATGAAAGACTTGATCTTTATTTTGAAAGCAATCTGAGCATAAAGGTAGCGGTCCTTGAAAAAGGATATGATCCTGCTGAATTCATTCTAAAGAGAGGAAAAGAAAGCTTCCTTGACAGGATTAATAGATCTCAGAATATAATTGATTTTACTATTGATATAATACTTGGAAAGCATGATATAGGAAATCTTTCAGGAAAACTTAAAGCCAGCGATGATCTTATTAGATTCATAGCAACGTTGTCATCTTCTATTATCCAGGGGGAGTGTATAAAAAAAATCGCTCAGAGATTGAACCTTGTAGAAAATCTTTTGCTTGCGGAAATGCGGAAGAAAAAACATATACCAGGTGCTAAAGATCGTTATTGGGACATGCCCAAAGATGCCGGAGGGAATACAGAAAAAGTGGTGCCTTTTATGAAAGTTGAGATTGAAGCCCTCAAATTGATTGTACACGGGCTGGGAAAAAGGCTGGATGAATTTCTTGATCTGGGTCCCGGGTATTTCAGATTTGAGGATACAAAGGAACTCTATAATGCATTAGTAAAAGAAATAAGTAAGGCTGGTGAAAATAATAAAAAAGTGAACTTTCCTATTAAAATTTCGTCTGGTGTTTTAGAAAATGCAGAAGCAAAGAAGTTATACAATTTCGTACTCTTTAGCGAGCTTTATTATGATAAAGACGAGATAGATCCGGCAAGCGATGAAATTCTGAACAATTTGAAAAGGATACATCTGATAGAAGAAATAGAGTATGTGAGAAAAAAGATGATCGAATATGACGATGCTAAAAGAGGATCAAGTGATGAAGAAATCAAAAAGTTAGAGCGCAAGCATGACAATCTTTATCAACGCCTAATAAGACTTGAGCAGGAAAAACAAAATCTGGGTATAATAACTATGTAGGAAAGAGTTTGAATATTGTTCTAAATTATATATAGAATATGGTTTCTGGGAAAAAATCCATAAATTTTTAGTTATTTTTTGAGGTTATCAAATATGGAAAGAGGATCTGAATTAAAACTGGAAGAAGTAAGGACTCTCGTAACAAAAGGGAAGTCTGATGGCCTTCTTACAATAGAAGAGATCACGGAGACTCTTTCAGAAATCGACCTCAGCAAGGAACAGATTGAGAATATTTATAGTGTGATCGAAAATCTTGGAATCGAGATAATAGATGAAGAAGATGATGGCATGGATGCCAGGGTTCAGGCTAAAAAGACAGGAAAAAATATTATAAAGAGAAAACTTGATCTTTCAATTAAGTCACCTACAAATGATCCAGTAAGAATGTATCTTAAAGAAATAGGAAAAGTAAGACTTTTGATTGCTTATGAGGAAGTCCTGCTTGCCAGGAGAATAGAGGCTGGTGATATTGCAGCTAAGAGAAGTCTTGTAGAGGCAAACTTAAGGCTTGTGGTAAGTATAGCCAAAAAATATATAGGAAGAGGAATGTTATTCCTTGATCTTATACAGGAAGGCAATCTGGGGCTTATTAGAGCAGTAGAGAAATTTGATTATAGAAGAGGTTATAAATTTTCTACATATGCGACCTGGTGGATCAGGCAGGCAATAACCAGAGCTATTGCTGATCAGGCAAGGACCATCAGGATACCTGTACATATGGTTGAAACTATAAACAAGCTTATCAGGGTGCAGAGGCAGCTACTCCAAAAATTCGGGAAGGAGCCCGCTCCGGAGGATATAGCAAAGAAGATGAATTTATCTGTAGAGAAGGTCAGGGAGATAATGAAGACATCTCAGGAACCTGTATCCCTCGAAACGCCCATTGGAGAAGAAGACAGTCATCTTGGTGATTTTATTGAGGATGCTGGCGTAGAAGCACCTTCGGATGCTGCGTCATTTAGAATGCTTCAGAAACAGCTTCAAGATGTTTTAAATACATTAAATGATCGCGAAAGGAAAGTCATACAGCTGCGTTTTGGACTGCAGGACGGACACCCCAGGACACTTGAAGAAGTAGGCAGGGAATTCGGCGTGACAAGAGAGAGGATAAGGCAGATCGAATCCAAGACTCTGGGGAAATTAAGGCATCCTAATAAGAGCAATGCTCTTAAGGATTTTATGGATCTATAAATGGTGTTTTTACATGGTTCCATGGCCATATGAGATATTTTTATTTATTTTACCGATGTCAGGGGCCTGAGCCCGGTTCCCGGACAGGCCCCTGGTTTTTGATTAAATTTCTGCTTGAATTAAACTGCTAATATATTATAATAGCATATCGTCAATGCCTCGTTCCCCGGTAGCTCAATGGTAGAGCATTCGGCTGTTAACCGAAGGGTTGTAGGTTCAAGTCCTACCCGGGGAGCCAATTACTATCTCCAGAGGGAAATAACAGAGAATTAAATGGCTCTTCCGGCTCTTCCCCAACAACGGGGGCATGGCTCTTCGGCTCTTTAAAAATTAAAACCAACCACTATTTTTACTTGTGAATCATCTAATAATCGTCTATAATTAGTCTATTATGTTTAAACCTTCATATACAATTACTAATAAACTGCTGGCAAATATAAAAAAAATAAGTTCGGTAATAATTGAACTTAACAATAGAAGATTCCATGAAGTTGTTATATATGAGCTTGAAAGAAAAGCACGCGAAATATCAACATACACCTCGACAAGCATTGAAGGAAATCCTCTGCCCCTGACAGATGTAAAACAGATTATAAAAAACAAGCCTGAGAATCTAAGAAGCAGCGAGCAGGAAATAATAAATTATAATGCAGTATTGGAGGAATTAAATATAAATCTTAAGAAACAATCTGTAAATTTTGACATTGACCTGATCCTATCTGTACATAAAAAAATAGTAAATAAGTTACTACCTGAGTACCAGCTTGGAAAACTGAGAAAAGAACCTGTGTTTGTAAACAACCCGAAAACCGGTAAAACAGTATATTGGCCACCGGACCATGGAGATGTGCCGGAACTGGTAGATGATCTGTTGGATTTTGTAATTAAAAATAAAGACATTGTTGATCCTTTAATAATTGCCGGAATATTCCATAAGCAATTTGTTATAATCCATCCATTTATGGATGGTAATGGTAGAACCACAAGAATATGCACAAAAGTCATACTGGCCGATATGGGTTTGGATACCTTTAACCTTTTTAGTTTTGAAAATTATTATAATAAAAATGTCACTAATTATTTTTATAATGTAGGTGTTTTGGGGAATTACTATGATATTGCAGATTCAGTAGACCTTACTGGATGGTTGGAATATTTTACAGACGGAATAATTGATGAGCTTTTAAGGGTTAAAAAACTTCTAATGGAAGTATCTCCCGGACCCACAATGGAGCTCTTTCCTTATCATGAAAATATCCTAAAATTTATTGAAAAAAAAGGATATATAACTGATAGTAATTATGCAAAGATCACAGAACGTGCTAAAGCAACCAGGAGCCTTGATTTCAACAAACTTATGAACCTGGGTTTTATTGAAAGAAAAGGAAAAGGAAGAGCAACATACTACATTTTGAAAGATAAATAAAAATATTCATATTTCTGCTATTTTTAAAAATCATTTAAAGATTAAAAAAATAATTCAGAGTATATTGCATAAATTATAATAATGAAAATGCTATCAATATTGACCAGTCCGGGGAGTCTTTATGTTGTTTCTTATCTGATCCCCAATATATGCTTTTACTCAGGCAGTTTATATTATCCAGTTCTCTTTTACCTATGAAATAATGGTAATCCTTTTTTTCCGCATTATTTACGACTTCTATAATATTTTCAGTTTCTTTGACATAGCTTATAATAAACACATCTTTACCAGCGTTCTTTGCTTTGTCCAGATAATATAATGAAAGTTCTATATCCTGGTAATCCTGTCTTATTCCCTCCATAAAATACAGCTCTTCTTTTCCTACCCCATCAATTGCATCAAAATATTCCGGATCTTCTATTAGTTCTTCTGCATTCTGGGGAATAATTAAAAAATTCTTATTGATCGATTTTGAATATTTTGATAATCCGACAACAAAGTCTATCATCATCTCAGATGCATCATCTACGCCGATATCCTCAAAATATCTATAAGCATCCACCATATCAAGATAAGCACCATTAAAGCCATTTTCTATGATCCTGTCCAGCTGGGAATAAATTATTTCTTGCCAGCCATGATGCCAGTATTTAACCTTATAATTACCGGGCCAGAAGGGATTTTCTTCATGAATATAGTCAGGATATCCTGATGTCCATCCCTCGGTCCAGTATGATCTATAGTCTTCAGCTTCTCCTATGCTTAAATATGACAGAAACACCCTATTATTAGATTGAAGCTCCGAAAGCTGAGAGGGAGTAAGGCAGCAATCATCAATATCGATTACAGCAATATCAAATTCTGATTCCCTGAGCTCTTCAAAACCTACCGATTGCAGTGCATATACGAAAACACCTTCATCAGTATCAATATTATTTTTTCTGTCATATCTATATAAATCTCTCAAATCGGATATGATATAGCCCGTCAATAGAAACATAGACATGAGAATAAATCCAAGGAGTATAGCAATATATTTTTTCTTCCAGATGTCCATTTTTATTGTAATGGGCTAATCCCCCAATGTTTTTAATATAGAAATTATTATACCCCAAAGAAGAGCAGATATCACGATTCTGCAAGCAAGATTGGAGCATAGCAGAGTTAAGTGGAAATAAATATTGTCTCCATCCGAACTATAACTATATTGATTTTCTCATAGAGCCGTTACGAATAATAATAATTATTATAAAAATATACTAAGAGGCGCATCGGGTAAAAGTATTAAGGCTGATCATAATTATTGATAAATAGATATACAATAGGAAATCTGAAGGAAACCTACTTTCTTTTTAGACAAATATTACCTCTACCTAGTGGTATTAATGGCAATTATTTCTTTATTTAACGGCAGAATAAAAGCTAAAATTAATATAATTTGCTTTTTACAAATAAGCTGATATATTATATTTTGGACATATGCTCATAATATATTACAAAAATTGAAGAGG
>CBEVGD010000007.1:0-30323 GCA_965549355.1 uncultured bacterium
ATATTAATATATTAGAACCGCAATCATAGCATTAAAAGGTGATATTTTTATACCAGAATTAGTTTCTTAAGGTAAATACCCTTTTTATATCTTTAAATTATTACTAATAAAGATTAATATAGTCAATATGAAATATCTGGTTGTATTAAATCCAAGTGCTGCAAAGGGTGCAGCTTTAAAAAATCAAACAAAAATTGAAAAACTATTAGAGGAGTATTTGTCAGATTATTCACTGATAGTTTCAGCCAAGCCCGGTGATCCCACTATCCTGGCCCGGGAGGCTGCAGAAAAAGACTATGATGTGGTCGTTGCCGTAGGCGGTGACGGCACTTCAAATGAGATCATTAACGGCCTGATGGCATCTAAGCTTGAAGGTAAGAAAATCCCAAAGCTGGCAGTGATCCCCGCAGGGCGGGGTAATGATTTTGCTGCTAGTATGGGGATTCCTGCAGAGCTTGAAGATGCTGTAAAAGCAATTACAGCTGGAAAAACGAGAACCATTGATGTGGGGCAAGTCTTTGGAGGGAATTATCCTCAGGGGAAATTCTTTGGGAATGGAATTGGCATTGGCTTTGATACCATCGTGGGTTTTGAAGCAGCAAAATTACCTGCCTTCCTCTCAGGAATACCGGGTTATTTGATTGCTGCGATAAAAACGATATTTTTGTATTTCAAAGCTCCAACCTTGAGAGTCAAACTTGATAATGAGACTTTTGAACAACAATGTCTGATCATATCAGTTATGAATGGGTGGAGGATGGGCACTTCATTCAAAATGACTCCCTTATCGAAACCTGATGACGGATTGTTTAGTTTAATGATCATTGATCAAATAAGCAGGATTGGTACTATCAAATTGATGGCCAAAGTTATGGCTGGAACACAAGAAAGTCACCCTTCTGTTAAAATGCCATTGACTGGCAGTATTGAAATCACCGCATTGAAAGGAAGTCTTCCAGTGCATGCTGACGGAGAAACAATTTGCGAAAAGGGAGATTGTTTGTCTGCGAAAATATTCACAAAGCAGATTGATTTAATAGTTGGAGACCGATAATCAATGACTAAACTTCTAACCAACCTTGTTATGAGGTTTATATTATTTGTGATATGCAATGTAGATAAAAAAGCATTGAAGGCTGTGCCGTATCAGGGTCCAATGATATTGATCGGTAATCATATAAACTTTTTAGACGTGCTTGCAGCTTTGACCTTTTCATACCCTCGTAAGATCTTTTTTTTGGTTAAAAAGGAGACATTTGAGACCCCTTTTTTAAGATTCCTATTTAATACCTGGGGGTCCATTCCGGTTGATCGAGGTACTGCTGATTTTCAAGCTTTAAACAAAGCAGCCGGCGTTCTCAATCAGGGACATTTTTTTGCAATTGCACCTGAGGGAACACGCACAAACGATGGGCGGTTGATCCAGGCACACGCCGGTGTGGTGGTCATTGCCTTGAAAGGTAAAGCTCCGATTATGCCCGTTGTTCAATATGGTGGGGAAAAGTTTTCTAAGAACATCAAAAAGCTGCGCAGAACAAAGATCACAATGCAGGTTGGCGCGCCATTCATGATTTGCCCGGATAGCGCCTATTCAGGTAAAGAAGAACGCCAGTTGATTGCAGATGAGATAATGTATCAAATGGCAGAGCTCTTACCAGCAGAGTACCGGGGATATTATTCAGATTTGAGTAAAGCTACGACAAACTATTTAAATTTCGATGTACCAATAATTAAATCAATTCACCAGCCTTTGCGGCAAAAGGTTGCAAATGCGGTCAAGAAGTATTTTTTCACCGCCAAGAACCCTGCCGCGTAAATCCCTGATCACAACAACTGATCCACTCAATTCTTTAATAGATTGGCCTACAAACCCCACTGTCCTTACCCGATTAGTTGTAGACTTCTATATAAATATACGCTCTTTTAGATTATACTGCGCTTTAAATAATTTAATATATTCATTACATCTTGCCATCAATTCAATGTGTGACCCGGCATCAATAATTTTACCTTCATCCATAACAATAACCTTTTTTGCTCCAATAATAAAAGATAATCTATGGGCCACAATTAAAACGGTTCTATCTTTTGCTATCTCCATAATTGACTTATTGATTATTTTTTCTGATTGATAATCTAAAGATGATGTTGCTTCATCAAAAACATGGAATTCGCTAACCCATGAATTACTTGCTACTAGATATGCTATAAAAATTGTAAAAACAGCAATACCTATGCTTATAATTGGTGTGTTAAAGGCCATATGCCTGGTTATTCTTTTTATCTTATGATGTTTCATATTCCATATATCCCTTTACCCTGTCAATAATGTCATTAACACAATTATATTTTGTTTCTCATTTCTATTCGAAAATCAAAAAAGCCCCAATGTTTGTAAATCAGGTGTGCTTTTTCATTTTCAGGATTTACACCAATAGTAATATATTTTATCCCCTTTTTCTTAAACCATTTTTGCGCTTCTAAATATAGCTTGGAGCTGATTTTTTCCCCGCGATATTCTTTTTTTACAAATAAATCAGATATATATCCGAACTCCTCATTTTTATATATTGGTATACCTTTTTTAATTTCCAGATTATTATAAGCAATAACTGTGCCTTTATCTTCAACGAGATGAATAATACTCTTTTTACTTTTAATAAGTTGTTTTACATATTCTCTAACCATATCAAAGGCATTGCTTTTCATTGTAAAAAACTCTTCATATCTAGAATTCTTCTTAAGTAGTTTTTCTTTATGTGTTCTGTTAAATTCTTCCCATATCTCCATTATTATCTCCAGATCTTTTAAACTAGCTTTTCTTATTTTTATCAATTTTTTCTCCTAAAATACTTCTAGATAGATAAAATATAAAATTCCTTTAAGTTTAAAAATGTTCATTTTGAAGCTTGTATAACCCAGCGACCTATTTCATCAAGCTCAATCTTTATATCTTTAAACTTTGAAACCATTTTTAAGACGTCTTCTTTTGTATAAAAACTATGAGGTAGTCCCTTTTCAGGACCTGATAATGGAATTAAAGTACCTTCCGCAATCTCCTTATAATCTTTAAAGGTTTCCCATTTTTTACTGCTTTTTAAATCAGGTACACTAATAAAGATTTTTCCATTTTTTATAATTGCTTCATATATTCTATCGACTAAAATTTGAATTTGTTCTTTTATACCATGGTGAATTGTAGATACTGAAATAACTAAATCATACTGATTTTTAGGAATATTAAATTGAAACATATCAACATATACTATTTTAGATTCAGCACCTAATACCTCTTTAGCTATTTCTATTGCGGTTTTGCTTGAATCAATCCCATCTGTTTTGAATCCTCCATTTTGCAGGATGCTTAGATATTTTCCAGTACCGCATCCAATGTCTAAAGCATATTTTAACTTAAAATTTGATTTGTTCATAAACTTTTTGAATAATGGATGTATTTCTTCTGAGAGGGATGCCCAGGCTTCGCCATTCTTTTGATAATTTTTATAAATATTATCCCAAATTGTCATAATTATGATATCTATTTATAGATTATTAAGCTTAATATTATCAACTAATCTTTTTATTAGAAAGAAAAAGCCCGGTGGCCTGGAGAGAGGATTATGCTGTTAGAGAATGGAATGCCCCCTTTGTTGGGGAAGAGCCGGATTATGGTGCGAGAGGGGGGACTTGAACCCCCACAGGTGTTACCCCACTAGATCCTAAGTCTAGCGCGTCTGCCAATTCCGCCACTCTCGCAAAAAAATGGTGAGCCGTACAGGGATCGAACCTGTGACACCCTGATTAAGAGTCAGGTGCTCTACCAGCTGAGCTAACGGCCCACATAAGAAAATAAAAATACGAATCTGTCATGTTTCTGCGGCTGGCTCTATTATTTCAGATTCCAAAACTTATATAACTGGCACGCCTGGAGGGATTCGAACCCCCGACCTGCGGATTCGAAGTCCGTCGCTCTATCCAGCTGAGCTACAGGCGCGCGGTAAAATTATGGGGTGAGAAACGGGGATCGAACCCGCGACATCAGGAACCACAATCCTGCGCTCTACCAACTGAGCTATTCCCACCACGAATATCATCAGACATCTGCTAAATCATTACACAATAACTCTAACATGCAATATATCAAACGTCCAATAATGGCAATAAAATTCAAAAAACATGCGCCAATGGCATGCTTTTCCTACCAATTCTACTGTTCAAAACTTTTAACTGCAATAAACTGGCACGCCAGGAGGGATTCGAACCCCCGACCTACGGATTAGAAGTCCGTTGCTCTATCCAGCTGAGCTACTGGCGCAAACCTTTAAATATCTTAAAGAATTTCTATATAAATCCTGCTTGCCGGCTTTCCTTTTAAACTCTATTTTTACCAGATTAATACTTTAGTTAAATTTCAAATAGAAGTCAAGCTTTCAGGTACTTTTTTAAATAACAAGACAGGCCCCCGGTTTATATTTGATTTACATTTGAAAATAGGATGCTTTCCGTCTAAAATATAGAAACTGGTCATGATGCCTGCTCTTTTTAAAACATTGGAAATCTTTTTGACCTATTAATGTATAGATTTTTTTTATTATTTGAGCTTAAGGAGCAATCTTGGAGGAATTACTAACAATATTAATCGGTATCTTTACAGCAGCCTCTTTTTCAATCTATGGGGTCCTGATGATGCTATGGGCATATTATATGTTCATTACTTCTATTATTAGTGTTGTCTTTTTCGTATTCTGGATAATTGCTTTAATAGACTGTGTAAAACGGGATGAAAAAGATTTCGCCGTCGGAGGGCCGAATGCAAAGCTGCTCTGGATTCTTCTTCTGGTACTGGTCAGAGGCGTAGTCGCAGTAGTATACTATCTTGTTATAATGCATAAAAAAACGCCGGGGATAACAAAAAAGAGAAAATAATGGAGCGGGAAACGGGATTCGAACCCGCGACCCTCAGCTTGGAAGGCTGACGCTCTAGCCAACTGAGCTATTCCCGCCCAATACAAAAATATGGATCTGGTCGGGGTGAGAGGATTTGAACCTCCGACCCCCTGCTCCCAAAGCAGGTGCGCTAAACCAAACTGCGCCACACCCCGATAAACACCCTTTAACAGAGCAGTGGATATAATATCATATTTCTATGATTTTACAATAAAATCATAGAAATCTGCCAGTGCTTTACCCCGGTGGCTTATTTTATTTTTTTCTCTATGATCAAGCTCAGCCATGGTCCTGTCGTATCCTCCAGGGATAAAAATTGAGTCATACCCAAAGCCTCCGGCGCCTTTTTCTTCAAACCCAATACTGCCTTCGCATACCCCGTCAGTTTTGAAGATCAGACCCTTTCCCAAATCCCATAAAATCATACTGCATACAAATCTGGCAGATCTCTTGCCGGGGTCTTTTATATTCCTTATCTTATCCAGCAATTTATCTCTGTTCTCTTTATCAGTCGCATGCGGTCCCGCAAATCTGGAGGACCATACTCCCGGCTTTCCATCCAATGCATCCACAATCAATCCGGAATCATCCGCAAGAGCTGCTTTCCCGGTAAATTTTGAAATAGCTTCTGCTTTTATTATCGCATTATCCAGAAAACTATCGCCGGTTTCTTCTATGTCCGGAATTTTTTCAAAATCTTCAAATGTCAACCAGTCTATTTTTGAGATGGCATTATCATAATTTATTATTTCTGCTATCTTACCCTTATTCTTTGAAGCGATTACGATTTCCAAAATATTTCCTTATTTATAGCATGTTTATTTAAATTCTTATTATATATTCTCTTATTGCTTTGATGCCTGCGGTCTCTGGCTCAGAATCTTTTTCTGTAATTCTATTATACCGGTTATTGCCTGCATAGCTTTCCCGAGCATCTCGTCAAACTGCCCCCTGGAAAAAGGCGCGCCTTCCGCAGTCGATTGGACCTCGATCAGATTATCTTTTGAATTGGCCACGACATTCATATCGACTTCAGCCTTTGAGTCCTCACTAAAGCATAGATCCACCATTATTTCCCCATCTACGATCCCTACGCTTATAGCAGCAGCAAAGCTTTCTATGGGCATCTCATTGATTAGTTTTTTATCTATCATCCCCTGAAGGCAGTCGAAAAGAGCTATAAAGCTTCCGGTTATAGAAGCAGTTCTTGTCCCTCCATCAGCTTCTATCACATCGCAATCTATCCAGATCGTTCTTTCTCCTATCTTACTAAGGTCCACTGCAGCTCTCAGCGATCTTCCAATGAGCCTCTGTATCTCATGCGTCCTTCCATTTATTCTTCCCGAAGCCTGGGGCCTGATGATCCTTCGGTGAGTTGAGCCCGGTATCATATCATATTCAGCGGTTATCCAGCCGGTTTTTTTGCCTCTCAGAAATGGCGGGACCTTATCTTCAAAGGTTGCGGTACAGACTATGCGGGTATTTCCCATCTCGATAAAAACGGATCCGTCTGCATGGGAAATATATTTTCTGGTTATCTTTATATCCCTGATTTCATCATTTTTTCTTCCATTCAATCTTCCCGGCATTTTATACCTTTCTATCGTGTTATTTATTAAACATCCAGCTTTGTCCCGATCACTCCGCTGATCTCTTCCCCTAAAAACATCTGGCCGGTTTTAAAGAAACTGCTGTTTAAGGCAGTCTCGTAAAAAATTCTGCTTGCCTCATTGCCTTCATTTGCAGAGAGGTCTTTATTGGCCAATATCTTCTTTACATCCTTTGCTGTCTCTATCGCAGAGCTTATTACTTTTATATTATTTCCACTGACTGCCAATATCTGCTTCTCTATTAAGGGAAAATGCGTGCAGCCCAATACCAGCACATCTATATTTTGGCTGAGGAGAGGCTCCAGATAATTTTTTATAGCATTATTAAGCTTATTTCCTTCAAGTATTCCTTTTTCTATATATTCAATAAGCATGGGTGCCGCCATTGAAAAGGTCTTAATGCCGGGATCCAGCCTGCTTATCTCTTTTTCATAGGCTCCGCTTTTGACTGTACCTTTTGTAGCGATGACTCCGACTCTTTTGTTTTTTGTATTATTTACGGCAGTGCGTGCTCCCGGCTCTATTACTCCTATTACAGGGATCTCGGACCTTTCTTCCAATTCTTTTAGCGCTGCGACAGATCCGGTATTGCATGCAATGACTATCATCTTGACATTTTTCTCCTGAAGAAATCCTGCTGCCTTAAACACATAATTTTTAACCTGCTCAAGATCTCTTGGACCATACGGAAATCTTTCGGTATCACCAAAATAAATAGTGCTTTCCTGCGGGACTTCTTTTATTATCTCCCTCAATACTGTGAGACCGCCTACCCCGGAATCAAATATACCTATTGCCCTATTGTTCAAACCTGTATCTTCTTTCTGATTTAATAATGCCTTTAGCTCGTAACTATTTAGTTTATCAGCTTTTATTATATAATTTTAGCTTCCAAAAATAAAAGATTTAACTTATGGAATATTGATTTATGCGATGGCATAGAAAGCTATTTATCGGCCCGGCACAGATAATATATCCAGCCTCCCTTATCAAGGAGGTCGGCATTGCTTGTAATCAGGCCGTCTTTACAAATAGTGCTTATATTCTTAAAACCTGTTTCTTCCAGCTGCTTTATCTGCTCATTACTGTTAATATAATAGATTTTCGCTTTCCCATTGAGAGAGTTATCATAAAGATATCCTCTCTTATTCCTGCGTAGCTTTAAAATATGGTCCGTCATATGGATGCTTCTATTTAAGATATTTAACCTTGCTATCTTGCAGGCCGACCTTATCTCGCTGCTGATATTTTCAACAAAATGGTTAGAGCTGTTTCCCCTGCCCGGATCCTTTTTTTCTTTAAAGCTAAATATCCCTGCAAGTCCTTCCCAGTCCAGATTATGAGAGGAGAAGCAGAAATATCCATCCGGTCTCAGGACCCTGTATGCTTCATCAAGCGCAGCCATCCTGTCCTTATGGCTAAAACTATCTATCCCGTTAAAGCTGAAAAGTACAAAATCATAGCTATTATCAGGGAGCTCTTTCATATCCCTGACATCACAGTTTAGAAAATAGTAATCATTACCATATTTATCCAGGCAGATATCTACCATTGCAACAGCATAATCAGCTCCGGTATAATTTCCAGCAAGCGGTGCGAAATATTTTGTGGTCCTTCCGCCCCCAACACCCATATCCAACATATCCATTCCAGGCAGCTCGGGTCCCAGCATCTCAAGCACGGTCCTTTCGGCGGGCTCGAGGTAGTCTCTCGCTGCATAATCCCTTGATATGCTTTCTGAGTTATATAATATTTTATGATCTATAGTCAAATTTATTCACTCCTAACTTTATAAACAGTACAAAATTCCAGATCTTATAGCAAAACGATGTAAAATGATAAAAGATTGTAAAAAAAATATCAAGGATTATTTATAAAGTTCACAGAACTACAATTATATTTTATAATATTTCTTGACCTGACAGGCGCCAGGTTGTAGATTAGATTATTATTATTTTCAGTTTTATAGAGGAGACACTATATGTTTTGCTATCAATGTCAGGAAACCGCTAAAAATACAGGGTGCGCCATCAAAGGCGTATGCGGCAAACCAGAAGAGACTTCCAATCTTCAGGACCTGTTGATTTTCACACTCAAAGGAATCTCAGTTTATGGTGGAAAGCTAAAAGAACTGGGTTCTGCGGACCGCACCAATGATGATTTCATTGCCCGAAGCCTATTTGCCACCATTACCAATGCCAATTGGGACAATGCGCGCTTCACAGCGATGATCCGGGAAGCCCTTAACCGGCTGAACCGGATCAAGTCTAAATTTCTTACTGCTTATAAGGAGAAAAATGGCTGTGATTTCGACGGATCGCTCCCGGAAGCAGCCACCTGGGCCGCTAATGATCCAACCGTTTTCGCCGAAAAGGCCAAAGGTGTAGGCGTTTTAACCACCGAAAATGAGGATGTGCGCTCTCTGAGGGAATTGCTGGTCATCGGTTTAAAAGGGATCGCCGCATATACCGACCACGCTGCCATCCTCGGATTCCAAAAAGATGAGATCAATGACTTTATAATGGAAGCTCTGGCATCGACAACAAAGGACCTCTCTGTTGATGAGATGATCACCCTGGTCATGAAAGCCGGCGAAACAGCTGTTGCGGCCATGGCCCTGCTGGATGAGGCAAATACTGCGTCCTATGGAAACCCTGAGATCACCGAAGTAAATATCGGCGTGGGTAAAAATCCTGGAATCCTGATCTCGGGCCACGATCTCAAGGACATGGAGGAACTGCTTAAGCAGACTGAAGGTACAGAAATTGATATATACACCCATGGTGAGATGCTGCCGGCCAATTACTATCCGGCATTCAAAAAGTATGACCATCTTATTGGCAACTATGGCGGGTCATGGTGGCATCAGAACAAAGAGTTTGAATCTTTTAACGGGCCGATTTTGCTAACTACTAATTGTCTGGTCCCCCTGAAAAAAAATAGTACATACCTTGACAGGCTCTTTACCACCGGTGTAGTGGGCTATGAAGGCGCCGTACATATTCCCGATAGGCCGGCCGGCGACAGCAAAGACTTTTCTGCCCTTATCGAAAGGGCCGGGACCTGTCCGCCGCCTACCGGGATCGAAACCGGGACCATTACCGGCGGATTTGCCCATAATCAAGTTTTAGCCCTGGCAGACAAGGTAGTAGAAGCTGTGAAGTCCGGAGCCATCAAACGTTTCGTGGTCATGGCCGGTTGCGACGGCCGCCATAAAACCCGCAGCTACTACACTGATGTGGCCAATAACTTGCCCAAAGACACAGTGATCCTAACTGCAGGGTGCGCCAAGTACCGCTATAATAAGCTGGCTCTGGGCGACATCGCCGGCATCCCCCGGGTACTGGATGCCGGCCAGTGCAATGATTCTTATTCGCTGGTCCTGATCGCCATGAAGCTTAAGGAAGTTTTTGGCCTGGAAGATATCAATGACCTGCCGATCTCTTATGACATCGCCTGGTATGAACAAAAGGCGGTTACCGTACTGCTGGCTCTACTCTTCCTTGGCGTCAAAGGGATCCGGCTTGGACCGACGCTGCCAGCATTTCTATCCCCCACCGTGGTCAATGTGCTGGTAGACAAATTCGACATCAAACCGATTGGTGCCGTTGAAGAAGATATCGTATCTATGATGGCCGGGAAATAAGCAAGAAAGTATCTTACATAAAAAGAGCAATGGAGGTGTGGCCCACCATATTTCCATTGCTTTGTCTTTTACCGGTCTTTAAATAGTATTAACTGATTGGTGGAGGCGGCGGGAATTGAACCCGCGTCCGAAGATATTGCCACCCAAACATCTACAAGCTTAGTCTATATTTTAATTCTCGCTTTACCAGCCCGTATAGACACGGTCAGGATCAGCCAGTCTGCAAAAGTTTCCCTCGTATAATAGCAGACCCTTTATACGAAGTATCCTGCTAATCGTCGCCCACTGAAGACTGCAGGAAAATCTCCGTAGACGTAACAACCTATTTCTAGGCTGCTAGTGCATATTCGCTAGTATCTGCGTTTATGTTTATGTTTCAGTTATTTACGAGTTCTGATACTCGGCTTGCCATCTAAGCTCAACCTATCCCCGTCGAATCCAGATCGCCCCCATACCGGGAGTAATATCTCCGAGGCAGCTATATAATATACTAAATCTAATATTTTTTCAAAGCCCTGCTCATTTCCCTGTTTATTTCCCTTGCATGCTCTTTTTCCATTATATCCCTGCGCTTATCCCTTACATTCTTTCCTTTTGCAAGAGCGATCTCAACTTTTACGACATTTTTGGAAAAATACAGCTTTAAAGGTACGAGAGTAAGGCTCTTATCTATGAGTTTCCCCCGAAGGCGGTCTATCTCTCTTCTGTGCATTAAAAGTTTTCTGGCCCTCCTGGGGTCAAGATCCTCCATCCTGCTGTTTGCATATGGAGAAATATGCATATTGTGAAGAAATAATTCACCGCTCCTGATCCTGGCATAGCTGTCCTTAAGGTTGGCCTTGCCATTCCTTACAGATTTAACCTCGCTGCCCCATAATGCTATCCCTGCCTCAAAGCTATCCAGTATAAAGAAATCATGCAGCGCTTTCCTGTTGCGGGCGATCGGTCCGCTGCCGGGAGGACCCTTCTTTTTCTTCTTATTTTTACTCAATTTTGGCCCTCCAGTATTTTTTTGACCTCTTCCAATGCCTTTTCTAACTGAAGGTCCTCTGTATCTTCTATTGTCAGCTCAACCTCAATATCCGGGATGACCCCTACTCCGTCTATGGATACTCCCGAAGGCAGGTAATATTTAGCTGTTGTGAATTTGAGCCCGGACCTGTCGGAAAGATCATGGATCACCTGCACAGTTCCCTTCCCAAAACTTGTCTCCCCAATAAGAAGTGCCCGGTTATTATCCCTTAAGGCACCCGCAACAAGCTCGGAGGCGCTTGCAGAGAAGCCATTAATGAGAACAATTAGCGGTATCTCTGTATATTTTCCGTCCTTTGCAAAATATTCATCCACCCTTTCATTATCATTTGTCCTTCCCCTGACTGTCGCTATGGCTCCGCCATCCATAAAAAGATCGCATACATCCACAGCATCATCAAGCGTACCGCCCAGATTATTCCTGAGATCGAAGATAATGGCTGCTGCTCCCTCTTCGAGGAGCTTTTCTATTTCGGAATCGAGAAAGTCGGCGCCTCCGTTCTGGAAGCCTATATATTGTATATATCCTATATTGCCTTCAATCATCTCGGCAAAAAGATTGGGGACATAGAAGCTCGCTCTTATAATCGTTACCTCAAAGGTCCTTTCTTCATCAGGGCGGTAGAAAGTTATATCCACACTGGTGCCCTCCTCGCCTTTTATCAGGACGATCACATTCTCCAGGGCCATATCTTTTATATCTGTACCATTGACTCCGGTTATCTCATCGCCTTTCTTTATTCCTGCATTATCCGCCGGAGTATCGGGCAGAGGTTTTACTACGACTATGCGGCCATCATCATCCTGCGTGACAATGACTCCTATGCCGCTCATCGTACCATTATATGACTCAGTTATCTTTTGATACTCTTCTACAGTAAAATATTCAGCATGCCTGTCATCAAGCAGTGAGAGCATCCCTTCAATTGCAGCTCTTAATAGTTCCTGTTTGCTGAACGGTGAAATGGAATCATTGCTTATATAATTAAGGGCCTCTTCAAAAGGTTTGATGCTGAAGCGGTTTTTAATGCTTTCAGAAATATCTTCCAGCAGCCCCGGCTTTTCCTCGGAAGTGTGGCTGGCATCTGAACTGCTGCTTTCATTGCCTGGGAAATATTTCCTCACCGAAGTCAGGCTCAGTCCGGCCCAGAGTCCTGAAGAGAACACAAAAATTAACACTATTATAAAAACAGCAACTCTTATTATCGTCTTTTTCATTTCATCACCATGAGTATTATATAGAATATTTTAAATCATTCCAGATATTGAAGAGGATTCTGGGCAACTCCGTTTATTCTGACCTCAAAGTGAAGATGAGGACCTGTGGCCCAGCCCGTAGAACCGACAAGACCTATTACCTGGCCCCTGTCCACAAACTGTCCCACGGCACATCTTATGCTTGAAAGGTGTGCATATCGGGTTGCAAAACCGCCTCCATGGTAAAGCGTTATTGAATAACCATAACCGCCGGAATATCCTGCCTGGATCACCTGCCCGCCGTCTCCGGCCTTTATCAGCGTCCCGTGCCTCGCTGTAAGATCCACTCCTGAATGAAACCTTCTGACGCCAAATATTGGATGGATGCGCCAGCCAAAGCCTGATCTGATGCTGCCCGCTACGGGCCACATGAATTTCCCTGAGGGAGCTGTACCGTATTTATAGCTTTCAAGTATCCTTGTAACCTCAGCTTCCTCGATCTCAAGTTCTTTCTCCATTGCAATGAGGGCGTTTTTATTGGCCCTTGTCTGATAGAGAAGGTCCGTCTTTTCTTCATATAATTCTTCCACTTCATCATTTTTTACTTTGGCCTGGGAGAGAAGCTGCTCTATTTTTCCCCTGTGCTCTTTCTGCATATCGCGCAGGTCTATTATAGATTTCTTTATGCCTATCGTGGCGCTTCTCCTCTCTTTGATATCCTGCACATTTTCAGTATCCTGCTGAGCAAAAAGGCTCATGATCTTCATCCTGGAGATAAATTCAATAAAATCTTCAGCTTTTAGAAGTATTTCCAATACATTACTTCCGCCGTTTTTATATATCTGGGCTATCCTGTTATTAAGTATCTCTATTCTGGATGCCAGCTCATCCTCTACCTGATTGAGTTCTTCCTCTTTGAGGACAAGCTCTATGGTAGTCTTATCTATTACTGATTTGGCATCACTGAGCTTGCTATTGAGTCCGTCAAGCTCGGAAAGAGTTCCACGGAGTTGTTCTTCGACTTTGGTGACTTCCCCCAAATATATATTTTCAGTCTTTTTGACTTCTTCTATTTTTTTCCGGGTCTCTTCTCTTTCTTGCTTTATCTGCTCAAGTTCTTCTTCAAGCGATTGGGCATGAAATTCTTTTGGTCCGGAAAATATCCCAAATCCTGAGAGGATCATTGAAAAGACTATAAATATTGCTATAAATTTTATGGATCCGGCCCTCATCTTAGTGTAGATCATCCTATGTCTTTACATATCTTCTGAGTGCTATGGCGCTGCTTATGATTCCCAGCAGACCTCCGAGAACTATTATCCCTATATATACATATACTATGATATGTGCGCTTCCAAGTATGGTAAGCTCTTTTATCCTCATGGTCTCGACAATTACCCTCTCCCCTCTTATAAGGAGAAATTTTCCCAGAATATACAGAAGGAATGTGGCTAATATGCTGCCAATAAAACCTTCAAAGAAACCTTCAAACAAAAAGGGGATCCGGACAAACCAGTTAGTGGCTCCCACTAGCTTCATGACTTCGATCTCTTTTCTCCTGGCATAAATAGATAATCTGATAGTATTGAATATGAGCACTATCGTAGCAAGGAGCAGCACCACTATGATCAGAAGGGCAATGCTCCCGATTATTGCAGTGACCGAAAAGAGCTTATTTACATATGATTGCCCGTAAACGACATCGTCTATGCCCTCAATAAAATTTCCGTCCTTATTCATAAAACGAAGGGCCACAAGCTCTACTTTTTCCGGATCATTTAGTGTTATTTCAAATGAAGCCGGAAGGGGATTTCCCTGGATCTCCTTCAACATGTCGCTTCCCTCATTCCCTTCTTTAAAGCGCTCCAGCGCCTGCTCTTTGGAAACATATATTATATTTTCTGTCTCCTCCCAGCTTGAGACCTCCTCCTCTATATAATCATTGAGTTCCGGAGAAATATTGTCCTGAAGATATACAGCAAGTTCTACCTGTCCTCTCAGGGAATTCATTATACTCTGTACATCAAAGACAAGAACAGCAAAAAATCCTACTATAAACAGAGTGATGGCTACAGTTGTTATCGCTGTAAATCCCATCAGGAAATTTCTCCTGAAGCTTATAAAAGTCTCGCTAAAAAAATATCTGGGTCTCACCATATCAGTCCCCGTAAACCCCTCTCTTCTGGTCCCTTATTATCTCTCCTTCTTCCAGTTCTACTACCCTTCTTCTCATGGAGTTCACTATGCTCCGGTCATGAGTCGCCATCACAACCGTAGTGCCAATGAGATTTATCCTGGAAAGTATCTTCATTATGCCGTCCGAAGTAGCAGGGTCAAGATTACCGGTGGGCTCATCTGCGAGAAGTATCGGAGGGCGGTTTACAAATGCCCGGGCTATGGATATTCTCTGCTGCTCTCCTCCTGACAATTGATGGGGATAAGAATCATCCTTACCATGGAGCCCGACAAGCTTTAGTATCTGCGGCACCTGGACCTTTATTTCATATCCCGGCTTGCCTATGACTTCAAGGGCAAAGGCTACGTTTTCAAAAGCAGTCTTATTGGGAAGAAGCTTGTAGTCCTGAAAGACGCATCCTATATTGCGCCTCAGCTGCGGTATCCTGCTGTTCTTTAGATTGCATATATTTCTGCCGGCAATAAAGATGTTCCCGCTCGACTCAGAAATCTCTTTAATCAGGATCTTTATAAATGTCGACTTGCCTGAACCGCTGGGTCCTACAAGAAAAAGGAATTCACCCTTTTTGATATTAAGGTTAACATTTTTAAGCGCAACAGTGCCATTTTCGTATATTTTATTTACTTTTTTAAATTCAATCATATCCATAATTCTTAAAAATCAGTCTCAATACTATATTTAATTATGTAGAGTTTACTCTCTGGCTAATTTTTTTTCAAGAAATCCTCTTATTAATAAATCAATATTGCCATCAAGCACGGATTGGACATCTCCTATCTCGACCAGGCTTCTATGATCCTTTACGAGCTGATAGGGCATCATCACATAGGATCTTATCTGATTACCCCATCCTATTTCTTTTTTTTCCCCTCTTAGCTTATCGATTTCCTCCTGTTTTTTCTTTTCCTCCAGTTCCAGGAGTTTTGACCCGAGTATCTGCATAGCTGTCTGTCTGTTTAGAAGCTGGGATCTTTCATCCTGGCATTGCACTATGGTCCCGGTCGGAATATGTGTTATCCTTACAGCTGAGTCGGTGACATTCACATGCTGCCCGCCCGCGCCGCTCGCCCTGAAAGTCTCTATCCTCAGGTCTTCTTTATTGATCTTTATATCGATCTCATTTTCTACGAGCGGTATTATATCTACAGAAGCAAATGAGGTGTGTCTTCTTTTTGCCGAGTCAAAAGGCGATATCCTCACCAGGCGGTGTATGCCTTTTTCGCTCTTTAAAAGTCCAAATACATTCCTGCCGGATACTGTAAAAGTTATGCTCTTTATACCTGCTTCGTCCCCGGGCTGCCTGTCGGTTATCCGATAAGAAAAATTTCTTTTCTCTATCCATCTGCTATACATTCTAAAAAGCATCTCTGCCCAATCAGCAGACTCCGTTCCTCCTGCGCCGGGGTGTATGGTCATAACAGCCGGATAGCTGTCATATTTATCACCCAGCATAGCTTTTTCCTCAAGTCCTAAAAGTGCTTCACCCGCCTCTGTAAGGCCGTCCTCCAATTCAATGGACAACTTGCTGTCTTCCCCGCTTTTAAGTATCTCAAGCGCTATCTCTGCATTTTCTAATCTGTCCCCTATTTTTTTTACTGAATCGATCACTTCTTTTATTTCGGTTATCTTCTGAGTGGTTCTCTGGGCATTTGCCCGGTCATCCCAGAAATCCCGGGACAGTGTTTCTTTCTGAAGTTTTTCAAGCTGATCTGTTTTTTTATCTATTTCAAAGACAATCCCTTAAATACACCAATTTTTTTAAAAGATCTTCATATTTACTCTTTAATTCATCCAGCATATATTCCTTTCGGTCATTATTATTTTCCACAACACTTTTTATATTTCTTGCCGCTCCCGCACGGGCATGGCTGATTCCTGCCGATTTTCTCGGCTTCTGTCTTAACAATCTGTTTTCTTACCTGTTCCGGAGCGGACGGTCCGCTCATAGTCACATTTCTCAATTGCTGGCTACGGGCTGTCTGCTGCTCAGCAGTCATTATCCGGGCATTAAAAAGAAGCTTTATGGTATCAAACTTGATCTCGTCGATCAGCTGCTTGAAAAGATTGAATGCCTCATGCTTGTATTCCACAACCGGATCCCTCTGGGCAATGGCTCTCAGGCCTATCCCTTCCTTGAGATAATCCATCTCCATAAGATGCCCCCTCCACATATTGTCTATTACATTAAGCATGACTACTTTTTCGAGCCTTCTTATAATCTGCGGAGAGTATTTATCTTCTCTTTCTGAATAGATCTCTTTCCCCCTGGAGATGATCTCTTTTTTCAGCCTTGCTGTGTCCCATTTTTGTTCTATTATCTTTCCCCTGTCTAAGATATCTGAGATGTTTTCTTTTTTAAATACCGCACCGAGGAAGTTTCCAAGGCCCTCAAGATCCCACTTCTCGGGATATTCCCTGTCGCTTATATGAAAGCTTACACTTGCATCGACCACATCATCAAGCATGCTCAGTCCGGTATCTTTGAGGTCTTCCTTTTTAAGTATGTCCTTCCTGCGCGAATATATGACTTCCCTTTGCTTGTTCATTACATCATCATACTGGAGCACATGTTTTCTTACTTCAAAGTTCCTTCCCTCTACCTGCCTCTGCGCATTCTCAATCGACCTGTTTATGATAGGATGCTGTATGGGCATATCTTCAGGAAAATTGAATGTCTGCATTATGCTGGATATCCTATCGGACCCGAAAAGGCGCAAAAGATCATCTTCCGTACTCATATAAAACTGGCTGGACCCGATATCTCCCTGCCTGCCGCTCCTGCCGCGGAGCTGATTATCTATCCTTCTGGACTCATGTCTTTCGGTACCGAGGACATGAAGCCCTCCGGCGTCCACTACTCCGTCTCCAAGCACTATATCCGTACCTCTTCCTGCCATATTTGTAGCAATAGTAACGGTTCCTCTTTGTCCTGCCTTAGCTATTATCTCAGCTTCCTTTTCATGATATTTTGCATTCAGGACCTGATGGGGCATACCCCTCCTTTTAAGCATATCTGAGAGTCTTTCAGACTTTTCAATAGATATGGTGCCGACAAGTACGGGCTGGCCCCTGCCATGTCTTTCGATTATATCATCTACGACTTTTGCAAATTTCATATCTTCATCTTTATATATGAGGTCCTGAAGGTCCTTTCTTATCATAGGCATATTGGTGGGTATCACTACCGTATCAAGCTTATATATATGCCTGAACTCGGATGCTTCAGTTATTGCGGTACCGGTCATGCCGGCCAGCTTTTCATACATCCTGAAATAATTCTGTATGGTGATGGTGGCAAGGGTCTGGTTTTCGTCCCTGATCTTTACGCCTTCCCTGGCTTCTATCGCCTGATGGAGGCCCTCGCTGTATCTCCTTCCGGGCATGAGCCTTCCGGTAAACTCGTCCACGATGACGATCTGGCCGTCTTTGAGCATATAATCTACATCTTTTTTAAAAAGATGCCTGGCCTTAAGCGACTGGTTCAGGGCGTGTATATAACGGAAGTTCCGGGGATCATAGAGATTTTCCAGACCTGTCATTTCCTCTACTTTTCCAACACCTTCTTCCGTTATTGCCACTGTCCTTGCTTTTTCATCTATATCATAATCTTCTTCATTAAGGCGGGGCACTATGCGTGCAAATTTTTGATAGAGTTCCGTTGTTCCGCTGGCCACGCCGGATATAATAAGAGGAGTCCTTGCTTCATCTATAAGTATGCTGTCTACTTCGTCGATTATGGCAAAGTGGTGCCCGTTCTGCACCATATCCCCATCCTCTGACACCATATTATCCCTTAAATAATCAAAACCGAACTCATTATTGGTCCCGTGGACCACATCGCAGAGATATTGCTGCTTCTTATCAGACTTTTCCATTTCATGCTGAAGCAATCCGACTTTTAGGCCGAGAAACTTATATATGGGCCCCATCCATTCGCTGTCCCTCTTTGCAAGATAATCATTTACCGTTATAAGGTGGGTACTCTTTCTCGTAAAAGAATTAAGATATACGGGCAGAGTGGCGGCCAGGGTCTTTCCTTCGCCGGTTTTCATTTCAGCTATTTTACCTTCAAAAAGGACGATTCCTCCCATTATCTGCACATCAAAATGCCTCATTCCTATGGTCCTTTTTGCTGTCTCCCTCACTACGGCAAAAGCTTCCGGCATGATATTTTTAAGGTCCTCGCCGTTTTCATATCTTTTCTTAAATTCAGCTGTCTTGCCGGAAAGCTCCTCATCGGATAATCCGCTTATGCCTTCTTCAAGGCTGTTCACGGTTCCTATCATGACCTCATATCTTTTAAGGTTCTTTCCCTCCCCGGCTTTTAATAATTTACTCAATTTCTTAAACATAGAATACATTCCGTTCCGATTTTTAATAATATTTTCTAGATGGTAGGCTCGATCATGCCGTAATTGGATTCCTTCCTCCTGTATACCACGGCAGTCCTTTCAGATTCGGAATTTATAAATACGAAGAAATCATGTCCGATAAGCTCCATCTGTATCACTGCCTCTTCAGGCGGGATAGGTTTTAAAATAAAAGTCTTTGTCTTTACAATAGATTTTCTGATCTTCTCCTCTATATCCTTTAATTCTCCTGTTCCGGATTCTTCGATCTCACCGGGAACTGTCTCCTTTGCATGATTCTTTCTTCCTTTTGTTATTAACTTTTCTCTGTATTTTTTTATCTGTCTTTCAAGCTTGCTGCTGGATCTATCTATAGCTTCAAAGAAATCTGTTCCAACATCCGTAACTCTGATAACAGCGCCTGCTGCAAATACTGTTATTTCTATTTCTTTATTGTCGCTTATACGGGGATTTTTCTCTGCTTTGAACTTGACCTCTGTCCTGGTGGTCCTGTCCAGAAGTTTTTCTATTCTGTTTTTGATCTTTTTTTCCGAATAACTCTTGATCTTATTATTCAGATCAATGTTTCTTCCCTTTACAATATACTCCATCAGCAGCCTCCTTCTTGTTTGACAAATATTTTCTTACTTGATAGGCATAAAGCCGGCAAAGATTAATAAGCTACAATACTTTTACATTTTTTGCAAAATATCCGCGCTCATCTGTATCAAGGTCGAATTCGACTTTCTGCCCTTTCAAAAGAGTCTTGAATCCTTCAGATTGGATTGATGAATAGTTTACAAATATTTCCGCTTCCCCCATTGGGGTATCCGGACACATTATAAAGCCAAAACCTTTCTCAGGGCTAAACCACGATACTTTTCCTTTTAGTCCATCCATTATGCTCCTCTTGCCAGGGTCAGTAAAAATATCTTTTTTGGACTTCCCGACCTTATTATCCTGCAGATCTCCTTAAGCGTGCTTCCGCTTGTCCATACATCATCGATTACAAGGATGTTTTTATCTCTGTAAGCCAGACAATCCCTGAGTTTGAAGCAGTCCAGTATATTAACCTCCCTTTCCTTCAGGCCCAGTCCTCCCTGGCGCTGAATCTTCCTTATCTTTACAATATTTCGCGCAAACGGCATTCCATGCCTTCCGGCAAAGCTTCCGGCAAGTATCTCCGTATGTTTTCCCGGCACAGTATCGATACAATCAATATTCTTGCCTGAGAAATACTCTTTGTAGACATCCGACAGGAATCCTGTCAGTATATCTTTAAGATTGTAGATCTTCTTATATTTAAACTTTCTTATTATCTTTTTCATATTTCCTGTATAGAGGGCATATGATCTGTGTACCGTGAAATTATAATCTTCGGCCCTGCAGAAACTGCATATGCTCTTTTTCTCGCTATCATTATCGTGACTGCGGCCCGAAAGCAGCCTTCCGCAATACCTGCAGCTGTAAATACTCTTATGAGATATTATTTCAGAGCCGCATTGCCTGCAAAGATAATCCGGCGATATCTTTCCACAAACAGCGCACGTCGGCGGTATTGCCAGGTCCTTAAGAAAATCAGTTATGCTTTTCTTTAACAAATTATCTGCTTATCTTATTTATCTTCCTCTGTATTTTTCCTGTCAATATCTATTACTTCATTTGACATGATCTTTACTGATGGATGGATCCTTATACCATCCTCTATGACACTTTTTGAACCAATAACCGCTTTTTCGAGAACTGATACATTATCCTTTATCTCAGTCTCATAGCCTATTATGGCTCCGATAAGGGAAGCATCTTTCCCAATATAGCCGCTGCCCCATTTTATTCCCCTGTATAGTATGGCCCTTTCATCAACGGTAGTATTATTTCCCAGGATTATCGGCCCATACAGCCTGGCGTCTTTCTTTATGGTGCAGTCATCCCCGATGCATGCAGGCGGTATAATAGTAACATTTTCATGGATCTGGCAATTCCTGCCGATCCATACCCCTTCTTTTATTTTTTTTCCGGGTATTTTGACTTTTACTTTTCCTTCAAGTGCGTCAAAATTGCCCTGCTGGTATTCATCCAGGCTCCCCACATCATTCCAGTATCTCTTATGTTTATATCCATAATATGGTATATCTTTTTCAAGAAGTTTTGGAAAAAGGTTCTTGCCGAAATCATAGAACTGCCCCTTTGGGGGCATCAATTTAAACACATCGGTTTCAAAAAAATAGATACCGCTATTGGCAAGATTTGATTTTGCTTCACCGCTTAAAGGCTTTTCCTGAAATCCCTTTATCCTCTTATCCTCATCGAGGAGCACTACTCCGAACTGGGAAGTATCCTCGACTTCAGTCAGCACAAGCGTTCCCACGCCTTTTTTCTCTTTATGGAATTTGTATGCGCCCGAAAGGTCTATATCGGTCAGTGCGTCTCCCGATATTACCAGAAAAGTCTGTCCCTCAAAAAAATCTTCAACTTTCCTGACTCCTCCTGCTGTGCCCAGAAGCTTTTCCTCAAATGAATATACGATATTTATACCCCATTTGGAACCATCCCCAAAATGGTTTTTTATTTCTTCAGGAAAATAATGCAGATTGCAAACGATGTCCCTGAATCCATGCTTTGCGAGAAGATCTATTATATGCTCCATCACGGGCTTATTTACAATAGGAGCCATGGGCTTTGATATCAAATCGGTAAGAGGCCGCAGTCTTGTCCCTAATCCTGCTGCAAGGACCATTGCTTTTTTTCTGCTCATTATATTCCCTTTCAAAACTGCTTTCTATCTACTATAAAATATCTTTTTTATACTTTTGTCAAATGGAGGATAAATGACTTCTTCCTCTGTGATTATGGCTGTGATATTTTCTGCCGGAGTAACATCAAAAGCCGGATTTTTCACCGGCATATATTTAGGTATTATGGTTCTTCCGCGCACTTCCCTTACTTCCTTTTCATCCCTCTCTTCTATAGGGATGCCATCTCCGGTTTCCGTATTGATATCAATGGTAGACACAGGAGCGACAATATAGAATGATACATTATAATGTTTTGCCAGTACTGAAAGGCTCAGGGTCCCTATCTTATTCGCACTATCACCATTAGCAGCTATTCTGTCGGCTCCCACGATAACTGCGTCTACCTCACCTTTTGATATATAGTGTCCGGCCATATTGTCTGATATTATAAAGAAAGGTATCTTTTCCTGATAAAGCTCCCATGCCGTGAGCCTTGCCCCCTGCAGAAAAGGTCTTGTCTCGCCCACTATTACATTCTCTATCTTTCCCTCTCTATGAAGGCTCCTCACAACAGCAAGGGCCGTTCCGTAGCCGGAAGCTGCAAGCGCCCCTGCATTGCAGTGCGTCAGGATCTTTACCTTACCGGTCCGGCCCTCAAAGACTTTGAGACCATTATCTCCGAGACGGTAGTTTATCCTCAGATCCTCTTCTTCGATCCTTTCTGCTTCCAGAATTATCTTTTCCCTTATTCCATCTATATCCAGTGTATTATTGTCTGCTATGATCCTTTTTATGCGGTCCAGGGCCCAAAAAAGATTTACCGCAGTCGGACGCGTTTTTGACAGGTCTCTGATCTTTTCATCCATATGGGAAAGAAATTCGCTTTTTTTGCTTGCCCTGAAATCAAGCGCCGCTATTGCCGCTCCATATGCGGCGGTCACTCCTATGGCAGGAGCCCCCCTTACTACCATCTCTTTTATGGCCGCAGCTACTTCTTCTGCATTCGTGCAGCTATAGTAGACCTCCTCAAATGGAAGCTTCCTCTGATCGATAAGCTTTAGTACGGGCCTCTCCCATTTAAGGGTGCATACATTTGAATCACCAGAGTATTTGCTCAGGTCCCCATTTCCCATGATCTGAGATATTCCTCCTGCTCAGGTGTCAATTTATCTATTTCCACTCCCATGCTCTCAAGCTTGAGCCTTGCTATTTCTTTGTCTATATCTTCAGGGACTGCATATACTTTTTTCTCCAGTTTGGAGCTGTTCTCATATATATATTTTGCGCTGAGGGCCTGGTTTGCAAAGCTCATATCCATAACACTTGCCGGATGGCCCTCGGCTGCTCCAAGGTTTACCAGCCTTCCATTGGCAAGTACATATATCCTCCTGCCGTCATTCATCAGATATTCCTCCACAAACGGCCTCACTTCTCTTTTTGACTTGCTATTATCCTTAAGATATTTAAGGTCTATCTCAGCATCAAAATGTCCGGAATTTGCCACAATAGACATATCCCTGCAATTTGCCAGTATATCGGCTCCGATCACATTCTTATTTCCAGTGACCGACAGAAATATATCTCCGACCTTTGCTGCCTCTGTATTTTTCATAACATCAAATCCATCAAGCTTGGCCTCTATTGCCTTTAGCGGGTCAATCTCAAGGACTACTACAGAGGCTCCCATGCCCTTTGCCCTCATGGCTACTCCCCTGCCGCACCAGCCATAGCCGACTACGACAAATTTTTTGCCGGAAATAAGTATGTTTGTGGCCCTCAGTATTCCATCCATTGTGCTCTGTCCCGTACCATATCTATTATCGAAGAAATGCTTTGTCTTTGCATCGTTTACAGCAACTATCGGATAGTGGAGCACTTTATTTTGCTCCATGCTCTTTAGCCTTATCACTCCGGTGGTCGTCTCTTCTGTCCCGCCATAGACATTTTCAAGAAGATCCTTCCTTTTGCTGTGTATGACGGATATCACATCTGCTCCATCATCCATTGTTATCTGAGGGCCCATATCCAGTAAACTATCTATATGAGAGTAATAAGTGTCATTATCCTCTCCCTTTATTGCAAATACCTTTATGCCGTAATCGATTACCAGGGACGCTGCAACATCATCCTGCGTAGAAAGAGGGTTTGATGCACATAGCGCTACATTTGCTCCGCCCTCCTTTAAGGTCCTCATAAGATTGGCAGTCTCCGATGTCACATGCAGGCAGGCTCCTATGTTTACATCTTTTAAGGGTTTTTTTGCAGCAAAATCTGCTCTAATATCCCGGAGAACCGGCATATCCCTTTCTGCCCACTCTATCTTATTCTTGCCTTCTTTTGCAAGGCCGGTGTCTTTCACATCATAATCCATTCTGTTACCTTTCCTTACTTAAAAATATTTCTGACGATTCTATTTAAAACCTTTTGTCTGATAGACTCAAAACCTCTTATTTTGTTTTGCCTGCCCCATATACAGCTCTTTACCTGTCAAGCCTGGCAAGCTCTTTTTTTAAAGACTCAATTTTTAGCACCGGAGTAGGATCGACTCCGGTAAGAAGGGCATGATAGACAGAAGCTATGTCTCCAAGATACATAGTAGAAAGCGCGCGCGCCAGTTTGGATCTTCCCTCTACAGGTATCTCTATCACTTTTCCTACATTTTCTTTGATCAGTCCCAATGTGACATCTATCCTGGCCCGCATCTTCGGGCTCTCATCCGGATTCCTGAAAGCTATAAGTGCAAATTTAGTTGTAATGCCAGCGAGCCTTTCCCATCCGACTGTCTCATTATGGTTGAGTTCGGGGAAATTATTCCACCAGCACGGTGTTTTCCCATTCTCATTTATCTCGCATTTGAGTCTGTATGCAAGTGCAGAGCATATTCCCTCGGATCCATAGATTACAGGAAGGCTGTCTCCTATTGCGATAGCCAGTTTTTTAGCAGGATTTCTTTGGGCAGGAGTATTTCTGTTAAAGAGTGCTGATTTCTCCCTGATAAGCTCAAGGGCATCCTTTTCATCATCCTCTTCTATGTTTATAAGCCCCAGAATCCCGAGCGCAAGATAGGCAGGATAAAAAAGATAGCCTATGGCTCCTCTCGGCTGGAGGCCGGAAGGTATCTTTATTAGAGAATATCCGGATTCCTGTGCAAGCCCCTCAAGCTTTCCGCCGGAACATTCGATCAGTATATCGGCGCCGCGCCCTGCCGCCTGTTTTGTGGCAGAGATAGTCTCTTCAGTATTCCCTGAATAGCTCACAGGCATTACCAGCCAGCCCTTTCCGATAAAAGCCGGGAGATCATATCCCTTTACTACTTCTACAGGTATTTTGATCTCGTCGGCAGTAAGAGCTTTTATTATATCGCCTGAAAAGCCCGATCCTCCCATTCCGAGTATCGCAAGACCTTTAAAATCCTTTCCCCGCAGAACCGAAAGATCTGTTTTGCCGATAATATCTTTTGATTCAGTAAGCTGATTATAAAAACCTTCTTCAGCTTTAAGCATCCCTGAAGGATCTATTTCCTCTATCTTCTGCAGGTTATCCATGTCATTCATTTTTTTCCTTTTCCTATTTATGATTAAATATCATTAGTATGTTTATTTATACCGCAGATCAATCCTTTGCCCTGTCTAATATCTTTCTGCCCAGTTCCTGGAGGCGGACCGAGCTCGCGGCGCTGTCTCCCTCGCTGTATATCCTCACTACTGCTTCTGTGCCTGAGGGCCTTATCATCACCCAGTTATTTTCATCTATGGGATATTTATATCCATCTGTCGTGATCACATTTTCTGCGCCCCCGTCCTTAAGTATCTGCGGGATCCCTTTCTCAAGTGATTCTACCAGCTTTTGCTTCTGTTCCATATTTATCTCATAATCTGTTCTCTGAAAATCAAAAAAGCCGTATTCTTCATATATGTCTTCCAATATCTGATTGGCGCTCTTTCCTTCCCTGCAAATTATCTCCAGCAGCTTCAGGCCCATTATCATCCCATCGCGTTCAGGTATATTGCCATATGACCAGAGCCCTCCGCTTTCTTCACCGCCCATTATTACATTTCCTTCAAGTATCTTCTCACCTATATATTTAAAACCGACAGGGGTCACTTCCAGCTCAAGACCATTCTTTCGACATATCCTATCAATTATCGACGATGTCGTCACGGTTTTTATTACCCTTCCCTTCAGTCCTCTCCTGCAGGCAAGATCCCTGAGTGCTATAGCGAATATATGATGTGAGCTTATATAATTTCCACCATCTCCGAGCGCTCCTATCCTATCGCCGTCTCCGTCAAGGCAGATCCCAAACTGGCAGCCCTTTTCTTTAAGCAGGCCTATTGCTTCACTTAGATTATCGCCAATAGGCTCCGGGCTGATGCCTCCAAAGCCCGGATTCAGTTCGGAATGTATCTTTACCAGGTTTTTTGGGTTAAACCCGGAAAGGATATCGCCGAATATCTCCTGAGCGGCTCCGTACATCGGCTCAAAAAGAAGACCGAAGTCAAAATTCTTTACTATGTCCATGTTGATCTGTTTCAATGCATGTTCGGTATACTCATCCGTAAAATCTTCCAGAGTAATATTTTCCGGTTTTGACCTTCTCTTGCCGGCCAGACTCCCGTATTTTTCCGGTTCGCCATTGACATTTGAGACTTCTCTCTCAATATCGGCTATTATATCCATGGTTGCCGAACCGCCGAAGGATCCTTTTATCTTATACCCATTATAATGATAAGGATTATGGCTGGCAGTTATCATCACGCCAAGATCAGCATTTCTTTTTACTACAGCAATCGAGACCACCGGTGTGGGCGTTATTTCTGAAGACAGTATTACGCTGATATCGTTCAGGCTGAATATATCTGCAGCTGCAGCTGCAAAACGGTCCGACATAAATCTGGTGTCATAGCCTATGACGATAATTGGTTTTCTGTCTTTGACCTTTTTCTTTAGATAATTACTGACGCCCTGGGTCACTATCCGGACCCTGGCCATTGTAAAATCTTCGGAGATAATGCCTCTCCAGCCATCTGTTCCGAATTTTATTTCTTCTCTTTCCATGATATTGATGCCTGCCTTCCATTTAGGCCGGTATATTACAATTGGCTCTTAAGATAATCATAATCAGCCTTTACCATTATATCTACAAGCTCTTTAAAATCTACTTCCGGTTTCCAGCCAAGTACTTTTTCTGCCTTTGAACTATCGCCGACAAGCAGATCTACCTCTGCGGGCCTTAAAAACCGGGGATCCAGCTTAACGTATTTTTCCCAGTCCAGGCCGAGGCATTTAAATGCAGCATCGACCCATTCCTTTACAGTATGTGTATCATTTGTGCTTATAACATAGTCATCAGCCTCATCCTGCTGCAGCATAAGCCACATGGCTTTCACATAATCTTTTGCATAGCCCCAGTCCCTCTTTGAATCAAGATTTCCCATATACAGCACATCTGCCATCCCAAGCTTTATCATCGCTGCATGATAGGTGACCTTCCTGGTCACAAATTCCAGGCCCCTGCGGGGCGATTCATGATTAAAAAGTATCCCGCTTGAGGCATGCATATCATAGCTCTCCCTGTAATTCACTGTCATATAATGGCCGTATACTTTGGCCACTCCATATGGGCTCCTGGGGTAAAAAGGAGTGGTCTCTTTCTGGGGGACCTCCCTTACCTTGCCAAACATCTCTGAGCTGGATGCCTGATAGAACCTTATTTTCCTGTCCATATGCCTTATGGCCTCAAGCATCCTTGTTACGCCAATTCCCGTGCACTGCCCTGTATACACCGGCTGCTTCCACGAAGTCGGGACAAAGGACATCGCACCAAGATTATATACCTCGTCCGGTTTTGCTTCCTTAAGAGCGTCTATTATGGAAAGCTGGTCCAGAAGGTCGGCCTGCACAAATTTTAGCCTGTCCCTGATATGTTCTATCCTATCGAAATTTTCCACCGAGGACCTTCTGACCATCCCATAGACCTCATAGCCTTTCTCAAGTAAAAAATCAGCCAGATACGACCCGTCCTGTCCGGTTATTCCGGTTATAAGAGCTCTCAAAATATTCTCCTTGCTTTATAATATCTTATTAAAACAGTTCTGTATTTAAAATCTAAAATTCTATCTGCCCTTCCTCTATTGCAGAATTTATATTCACCTTTATTCCCCTGGCAAGCATATTATCCCTCTGTATCACTGTATTATCACCTATAACTGACAACCCTTTGATACTGACATTCTCCCCGGTCCTTACATTATGGGATATTATTGAATCTGTGATATGGCAGTTCCTGCCTATGGTGCAATTATCAAAGATGACCGCTCCTGATATCCTGGCTCCTGTATTTATCCGGCAATTATTTCCTATCACTGTCAGCGGAAGTATGCTGGCTCCGGGCTCTATGACCGTGCCATCCCCTATCACGACCGGACCTGATTTAAAATTCTTATCTGAATACTTTATATTTTCTCCAAGAAAAATCTCATCCCTCAGTTCCGGATAGGGATACCGGTACTTTATTTTTCCCAGCGCTATATCATGATGGGCCGCAAGGTATTTCTCCGGGGTCCCGACATCCAGCCAATAAGCATTTGATACATAGCCATATACCTTATAGCCCTTCTGGAGAGCCTGCGGGAAAAGTCCCCTCTCAAAAGAATATTTCTCTCCTTTTGGGGCCAGATCCAGCATATGCGGCTCGATCATATATGTGCCGGCATTTATAAGATTGGTGACCACCTGATCCGTGCCGGGCTTTTCCAGGAATTCCTTTACACGGTCCTCATTATCTATTGGAACGAGCCCATATGCGGTCGGGTCATCGACCGGAGTAAGAGAAATGGTTATATCTGCACCCTTTTCCCTGTGGAACTTTTTCATTTCCGCAAGATCAAGAGATGTCAGTATATCCCCATTAAAGACCATAAATGGTTCTCCGTCAAGATAGCCCTCCACATTTTTTACCGCACCGCATGTCCCCAGCGGAGACTCTTCTGTAATATAAGTCAGTTCCAGCCCAAAATTTTTCCCATCATCAAAATAATCATTGAATATTTCCGGCAGATAGCATGTGGAAAATATGATATCTGTAAGTCCATGTGATTTCAGCCATGACACGAAACTATACATAAATGGCCGGTTCATCAGAGGCAGCATCGGCTTGGGGTTCAAATATGTCACGGGCCTCAGCCTTGTGCCCCGGCCCCCTACAAGTATCACTGCTTTCATCTTAAATTTCCTTTCCGGGCATTATCTTTTTGCGCCACCAGTCAAGTGAATCGCCCAGAGATGTTTCCAGCATATATTCCGGCTGCCATCCGGTTGCGGATATAAGCTTGCTATTATCTCCGAATATTTCCGCTATATCTATGGGCCTTGATTTATCCTTATCAATACTGACCTTGATATCACCGGTCGTGCTTAAAGAGATGAGCATATCAAGCAAAGCTGATATCCTTACAGCTTTCCCGGAACAGACATTGTACACATCTCCCGGTTTGCCCCTATTCATTATATGCCAGTAAGCCTTTGCAGCATCCCGTATATCCAGAAAATCCCTGCTTGATCCAAGATTTCCCACAGAGATAACAGGTTTCTGCCGTCCCGCTTCAATAAGTGCTATCTGTCTTGCAAAGTCAGAGCATACAAAACCCTCTGACTGCCCCGGACCTATATGGTTAAAGGACCTGGCAACCATTATATTGAGGCTATATGCTTTGTGGTACATAGTCGAAATAAAATCCATTGCAGACTTGCTGACCGCATAAGGATTCTCAGGATATATCTTATCGCTCTCGATTATTGCGCGGCCATCCCTGATCTCCCCGTATTCTTCTGCGGTGCAGATGACAAGCATGCCCGTACCGGGGTTTGTCTCTTTTATGCTTTCCAGTAGATTGATGCCTCCAAATACATTTGATCTAAAGGTACCGATAGGGTCCTTCCATGAACGGCTCACCGAGCTCTGGGCGGCAAGATGATATATCTGATCCGGCTTGAACTTCCTTATTATTTCCCCGGCTGCCGCCCTGTCGGTAAGGTCGGCCCTCTGCTCAATAAGTTCCGAATCTCCGATATCCGGTCCGGTACTGCATTTTTTAAGGTCGATTCCAAAAAAAACATGGCTTTCGCCTCTGGACAGATATTCTATAAGATGCTTTCCGGCAAATCCTGAATGGCCGGTTATCAATATCCTCAAAGTAGATTTCTCTCCTGCGGTTTTCTTTTTAAGACTATTTTAATATAAATAACATATTATAAAAAATAAATTCTAAAATAAACCTTCATTTTCATCTTTTTAATAAACTTTTTAATGCTGCTATGATAAATCTCAGTCCCAGCACGGGAATAATAATAGGTATAAGAAGCACTCTGAAGGTCCTCCTGTAATTCTTCCAGAAGAAATAAAAGACGCTTCTCTGCATCCTGCAGCTCGCCCTGACAGCTGCCCTGCGGCTGACCCTGTTTCCACCGGCATATATTTCTCCTATCACTGTATCACCGGTATCGCAGTCTTTACCGGTTTCTATTTCGCGTTTGTCCGGGTCTTTACCGTTTTTGTATACCGGTTTTCGGCTGCTTCCTCCGACATGATGAAGAACCTCTGAATGGGGC
>CBEVGD010000008.1:0-30264 GCA_965549355.1 uncultured bacterium
TATAAGGAGCCCGATCTTAAAATCATATGTCTCCCGGCATTTCTTTTTGAATGGACCCTGGACCACTGCTTTTATTATTCCTTTTATATCCCTGTAAAAAACAGTAATCACGGCAAGCAGGGTGGCGAAGTGCACAGTGACAGTAAAGTACAGGGGAGGATAATCCCATCCGAATAAAAGAGGGGCGATCACCAGATGCCCTGAGCTTGATATTGGGAAAAACTCTGTAATCCCCTGAATTATCCCTAAAATTATTGACTGTAGAATATTCAACTTATATAATGTTTAGAATTTTTATCGATTCGTATACTGATTTCAAAATATTAACACAAAACCTGTAAAAATAAAAAATAGAAACGGAGCCGGGCCAAAATGGATATTTTACTTCCCAGGATATGGACCTTTTTAACAGCAATGACTCCCGTTGGAGAGCTGAGAGCATCAATACCGATAGCTCTTGGCACATATGGCATGGGCATCATAGAGACATATATAATATCGGTTCTTGGAAATCTTGTCCCTGTCATTGCCATATTGTGGATACTGGAGCCGGTATCAAAGTTTCTTATGAAAAAATTCAATTGGGCAAACAGGTTCTTTACATGGCTCTTTGACAGAACAAGGAAAAAGCATTCTGCAAAATTTGAGAAATATCAGGGTTTTGCCCTTATAAGCTTTGTGGGCATCCCCCTGCCGGTTACAGGAGGATGGACGGGGAGCCTGATAGCATATGTATTCGGCATACCTCCTAAAAAGGCTCTTGGCCAGATAGTAATAGGTGTTTTGATAGCGGGAATAATCGTCACAATTATCGTAAAGACTGTGGGGTATGTGAAGTTCATAACAGTAGGATGATGATCCTATATGCCGCTTATAGCGATGTTTTCAACCAGCACAGACGGACTTCCCAGATAACCCCCTGAAGGAACAAATTTCAGATCGTTTCCAAGCATTTTAAAACCTGACAGGAAACTCAGTATATCAGTGGCAATGGTTACTTCCTTTACGGGATAGGTAAGGCTTCCCTTTTCGATCATGAGACCCTTTGCTCCCACGCTCATCTGGCCCGATATTGGATTTGTCCCGGATCCGAGCCCTATTATATCCATGATATAGAAGCCCTTATCTATTAGCTTTATCATATCTTCCGGATCATGTTTCCCCGGGTTTATATAGAAATTCGATACTCCAACGGCCGGTGTTGAGCGGTATGAGGCTCTGGATGCATTGCCGGTTGAAAGTGTTTTGTCTTTTCTGGCCGTATAGGTGTCATACAGGAAAGTCTTAAGTATGCCTTCTTCAAAAACGGATGTTTTCCCTTTGATGACTCCTTCCCCGTCAAAGGGTCCGGAAGCAAGTCCGTCCGGGAGAGTGCCGTCATCAAATATGTCTATATTTATCTTAAACACTTTCTTTCCCAATTTATCTTTAAAAAGGGACTTGCCCTTCTGGACCGAATCCGCATCCAGGGTAGAAGCGATCACTCCCATGAACCGGGCAGCTATCATCGGATCCAGTATTATATCCATCCTGCCGGATTTTATTTTTTTCCCTCCCAGTATTGCGACCGATCTTCCGGCCGCGTTCCCGGCAATTTCTTCCAGGTCTATCTCTGCAGGATTTCTGGCAATTCCGAAATAATCACCGGTAGAAGTATCTTCTCCATCACGTGAAATAGCGCTTACATATACCATGGCAATCGTACTATTATAATTTCCTGAGAAGCCATTTGAATTAAGCATGCATACTTCAGATATGGCATCATTATAGATCACATCACTTATGCCTGTTATTCTCTTATCTGCCTTTTTGGTCAGGGATTCAAGCTCTACTGCCATAGCGATCTTCCGGTCTATCGAAGATTTTAGGAAATCTTCATCAAATAGCATGCTGCTATTTAACTCGCTGTTTTTATACCTGTGGTCCTCCGGGATCGGCAGATAGTTTAAAGGGTCCTTTTTGGTTATGCGCGAATTTGCAATAGCCTTTCCAATTGCATCTTCGATAGCGTTTACCTCCAGTACGGCAGTATATGCATATCCGATAGAATGGTCCTTAAATATCCTGATACCTATTCCTGTTGAATCTGAAAAAGAAAGGGTCTCTATCTTTCCATTGAATACTTCGATATCATTTTCAATTCCCCTTGCGGCAAATACCTCCCACTGGTCCACGTTTCCCTGCGGTATTCCTGCCGCAGCTTTTTTGCAGACCCTCAGAAGCTCTTTCCCTTTAAACTCCGCCCTCTTATTTTCCACCATCATTTTCCTGCCATTCATTATGCAATATCAGCTGCCTGTGCCTCCGACTGTTATCCCGCTTATTTTCATTGTCGGCTGCCCAACCTCATTTGCCATTGATTGCCCCTGTTTGCCGCAGAAGCCGGGGGCATAATCAAGATCATCGGCTACAGCTTCTATTTTTTTGAGTATATCGGGGCCATTGCCTATAAAGGTCGCGCCCTTTATCGGGGGACCCGTTTTTCCATTTTCAATAAGATATCCCTCGCTTATCCCAAAAACAAAGTCACCCGTAGCCGGATCCACCTGTCCGCCTGCAAATTCCTTTGCATAGATGCCTTTCTTGATTGAAGCTATGAGGTCGGATTTTTTACTCTTGCCTGCTGCTATATATGTATTTGACATCCTCGGTATGGGTATATGTCTGTATGATTGCCTCCTGCCGTTTCCCGTCGGCTCTTTTTTTAGTTTTCCGGCAGTTCTAAGATCATATATGAAATTTTCAAGGATCCCGTCTTTTATAAGGATAGTGCTCTGTGAAGGGACCCCTTCTCCATCAAACTTATAGGAACCCCAGTGGTGCGGCATGGTTGAATCATCTATTGCAGTTACCGCATCCGAAGCTATTTTCTTTCCGGTCATGCCCTTAAATACAGTGGCATCTTTAAGTATTGCGTCTGCTTCGAGGCCATGGCCGCAGGCTTCGTGAAAGATCACGCCGCCAAAAGCCGGTCCGATCACCGCAGGCAGCACGCCTGCAGGCGCATCTACTGCATCCAGCATGGTTATAGCGATCCTGGAAGCTTCCTCTGCGGCATGCTCTGCTCCGCCGTTATCCAGAACTTCATATCCCGATGTTCCGGCAAGGGATTGATATCCGGTCCTTATGGCTTCACCTTTTGCAGCAACAACATTCACAGACAAGAATACTTTTACTATCTTCTGCCCCGACTGGTTTCCATATGAGTTTGCAGTATAGATCTCTTCCTCAAGATCAGAAATGGAAGCGGTCACCTGTACGATTTTATTATTATATTCCCGGCAGATCCTGTTGATATTCTGAAGTATGTCTTTTTTGGAATCAGCTTTAATTGTGTCCGGGTTTTTGCTGATCGATATATGATAGCTGCTCTCAGCAGACACAAGTCCATTATTTAAATCTATTATCTTTCCAATGCCCGAACTCTTTCCTGCCGCACTCAGTACTCCTGCCGCTTCAATGAGTCTGCCTTCCTCAATCGAATCAACATATCCATAAAAGGTGCTTTCACCCTTCCAGACCCTCAGTCCGCATCCAAAATCGAATCCGCTATTGGAATTTTCTATTTTCCCATCCTCAAGCCGGATCGAATTGCTGATACTTTTCTGTATATATATCTCCGAAAAGGAGGCTCCTCCGGAGTTAAGCTTATCCAGTATCTTTATGGCAAGTTTATTATCTATCACTATTTTAAAACCTGTCTAGGAAAGCGAATCTTCAACTTTTTTTGCAGCCTTTTTACCTTTTTTGATGACCCTGCCCACTTTTTCCTTTGCTTTTCCGGCTTTTTTTTCAACAGTCTCTGTAGCTTTTTGGATAGTCTCTTTGCTTTTTTCCATAAATTCCTCACCCATGTCCACCGCTTCAGCAAATTTTACCTTTGCAATTTCGAAGCCTTCCCGGCTCCTGACTACAAATTCCTCACCTTTTTCGATAAGTTCTTTCCGTGTTTTTTTCCCGCTTTTAGGAGCAAGAAGTATTCCGGCAGCAAAACCGGCTGCAAGGCCGGCTGCCAGTGTGATTATTATTCCCGGTACATAACATTTGTTCTCATTACTCATGTCAAAGACTCTCCTTTGTAAAAATTTGATATATTATTATTCTTCTTCTGAACCGGATTTCATACCGCTTATCAGCCCCGCAGAGGCGCTTATAAGCTTTACTATAGGGCTCGTAACTACTACTCTGGCCAGCCTTATTATCTTTTCAAGCTGTTCGACTATAGAGGCCACGCTCTGAGTAAGATCAGTGATGGACCCGACTTCCGTATTAAGATGAGTTACTGTATCATTCAATTTCTCTACCATCGGCACAAGGCTCTCACTTAATTTGTCCGCCATAAACCTGACCTTATTCAGCAGCCTGAAAAGCGGAATAGCCACAATTACAGCCACAACCGCAAAAGCTGAGATCAGTATTATTGCTACCAGCCCAACAATCTCCAATGATGCCATAAATTCTACCTCTCGGATCACAAAATAAAAATATTGATATCATTATATAGATTTAAGTTCTTTTATTCAAAAAATAATAAAACTAATTTATAATAGGCAATCAGTAAAGTTTAAATTATTTAGCAATCCTATAATCGGGAAGGTATGAATTTAAGATGAAAATAATGAAATATACCGGCATTGCCGCTGTCCTTTTGCTTCTTCTATGCTCATCGCTTTTTGTTTTCTCATGCGGTATTCCAGCAGCCGAGATCCCCGGCAATGAAGAAGAAAACGCCCCGGGATTCACAGAGGAAGAACTTGAACAGCTCAAGGAAGGTTTCGCAGAAGAAGAAGCCGAGATCGTAAATTATGATAATGCCCTGATCGGAGCAGAGTTCTATGGTTATATGCCCTCTTATCTTTGTACTGATACAGATAATTATGTAAAGATCGAAGTGACCAATACTTCAGATTTTACCTGGCGGGCAAAGGGTAAGAACATGGTAAGACTGGGCTATCATTTTTATGGGCAGGATGTTGATTTCACCGAATATGATAAGACTACGCGTTCGGTCCTCCCTGAAAATCTGGAGCCTGGCGAGACCGCCACTGTCGAAGTGCTTATAAATGATATCACCAATCCCGGGACCTATGTGGTACAGATAGACCTGGTGCTTGAGGGTCATTTCTGGTTTTCATCCAGAGATATCCCCATGATAGAGGCCCGAGTATTCTTTGGCAGCTGCATAAACGATGAGTAATAGTATCTGATTATGCCAGTTTGAGCTCGGGAAATCTTTTGCTTCTAAATGTAGACATTTCCGCTCTTATGGCAAGATTATAATTATTGAGCCTGGCGCAGAAAGCAATATCATCCCCAAGGCCGACTTTCCTTAGCGAAGCGGCACTTGTAGATTTTGCAAGGGCGCTTTCAATACTCTTTTCTCCAAGCGCTGCTGATATGACAAGCTTTGCACTATCGCTAAACTCAAACTTCCCGGGCCTTGTCAGTATATATTTAACAGCCATTCCTGCAATATATGTATCATCATATGCAATTTTTCCCATCTCCCCGGAACAGACAAGAAGGATATCCTTCTTCATTTTTGATGCACAATTTATTACTGCATCCATAGTATGCCTGAAATTAAGGGCCGCAAGTGAGAAAACAGCAGGAGAACTTCCGGCTTTTGAAAAGGATACTGTCCCATTGGTGGTCTTTAATATAGCTTCCCTTCCCGAGAGGTCAAGCATGGAGAATTCCAGCGGCGAATTCCCATAATCAAAGCCTTCAGGAGGCAGCCCTTTATCTTCCCCGCAGAGCAGCCTTTCGGGAAAATCTTTCTTCAAGGCATAAGCCTCGTCAAGTGTTGAAGCTATTATTGTACTTTTGACCCCGCTTCCAAAAAGCGCCGCTATGGTCGAAGTCGCTCTGATAATATCTATTACCACACATACAGATTCATCTATATCAATTTTTAGGCTTCCCGGTTCGAAATTATTGGACAGGGCCACGTCTATTATCAAATCCCGGACCTCCCTTTAGGGCTTAAACTTCTCGCCTGTAAGATTTTCATAAGCGGCAATATATCTTTCCGAAGTCTTTTCGGCAATTGCATCCGGCAATTTCGGGGGCTTTGAATCGCGGTCCCATGTAGTGGACAGAAGATAATTCCTTACAAATTGTTTATCATAGCTGTCCTGGTCCCTCCCTGCTTCATATTCATCCAGGGGCCAGAATCTTGAAGAGTCAGGAGTCAGGACCTCATCAGCAAGTATTATCTCATCATTTTCTGTGATGCCGAACTCGAATTTGGTATCTGCGATTATTATTCCCCTGCGCAATGCATATTCGGAAGCTTTCATATAAAGTTCTATACTTTTTTCCTGAAGATAATTGACTGTATCTGACCCGAATATTTTTTTGGCCCTATTTATAGTTATTGACACATCATGGCCGGAAACTTCCTTGGTCGATGGAGTAAATATTACTTCCGGGAGACGATCGCATTTTACCAGATTTTTAGGAAGCTTGAGGTCCCCTATCATCCCTGTCTTTTTATATTCTTCCCACCCGGATCCGGTTATATATCCACGTACTACGCATTCTATGGGATATATCTTTACCCTTTTTACTATTACGGACCTTCCCTTAAGTGTATCACGGTATTTTTTTAGAAATTTTGGAAACTTTTCAATATCGCTTTCCAGGAGATGATTGTCCATTACATCTTTAAGATAGTTGAACCAGAATATAGATATCTTGTTCAGTATTATTCCTTTAAGCGGAATCAGTGAATCAAGAATATAGTCAAAAGCAGAAATACGGTCGGTAGTGACTATCAGCATTTCATTGTCGAATGTAAACATCTCACGGACTTTTCCACTTCCAAGCTTTTCTATACCGGGGATTTCCACTCCGCCTATAAGTTTCATTTTAACCTCCATGCATTTTTGATAATTATTTCTTTTTTAATATTTTTAGATAAAATCCTATTATCTCCATTGTTATACCGGCAAGAAGCTCCGGTGCCTGACTTATTGCCTCTTCCAGCTTCATGGGCCTGTCTATTATAGAGAAATTTCCGCTAAAAAGTAAAAGATCTTTTTTATTTATTTTTTCTCTCTCTGCAAGCACTGAACCGTTTATCGTTATAGTCGGTATGTCATATTTTGAAGCAAGCTTTGCAACTCCAAAGGGACTCTTTCCATAGAATGTCTGCTCATCCATTGCGCCTTCTCCCGTTATTACAAGATCAGCATCCCTGATCTTTCTCTCCAGTCCCGTGACCTCAATGATAATATCGGTCCCCGGCCTGAGTGATGCGCCTGTAAATGCTGCGAGCCCGGCTCCCAGACCCCCTGCCGCACCTGCGCCGGGAAGTCTTGAAATATCTTTCCCAAGATCGCTGGCAACTACTTCTGCGAAATTTTTAAGTCCCGCATCAAGCTCTGCCACCATTCCGGGATCCGCCCCCTTCTGCGGGCCGTATACATATGCCGCTCCTCTTTTTCCAAAAAGCGGATTGTCCACATCACATGCAACTTCTATACTTGCAGAAGCTAGAGCGCTATGTATACCGGCTGTTTTGATCTTTTTAAGCTTCCGGAGCTCTTTTCCTCCAAAACCAAGTAATTCTCCGCCGGATCCGATAAACTCATATCCGAGAGCCTGGGCCATCCCCATGCCTCCGTCATTGGTGGCGCTTCCTCCTATTCCAATGATTATCTTTTTGCTTCCAAGTTCCAGAGCCTTTTTTATCAGCTCACCTGTCCCGAATGTGGTGGTTTCCATAGGATTTCTCCTGTCTCCGGGGACAAGGACATAGCCGGACGCAGAAGCCATTTCAATAATCGCTGTTCCGTCATCAAGCATTCCCAGCTCTGCACGGACTTTTTCCCCGAGAGGGCCCGTGACATCAAGCTCTATCATCTTTCCATTGAGGCTCTCTACGAGGGTCCCTGCCGTTCCCTCGCCGCCATCAGCCATGGGACAGATCTCGACTATTACCTCCGGGTCAAGCTCTTTTATGGTCCTTTCTATTATGCTGCAGACTTCAAGTGCAGAAAGGCTTCCCTTGTATTTATCGGAAGCTACTACTATCTTCATATCTTTTAAGATTTACCTCTGATAAAATATTTCATCAATTAATAATAGCATCTTTTAATGCTCTGGAGCACAGACATTTTCTCTCCCCCGTGATCTTTTCGATCGACCTGAAAAGGAGGTCCTTTATCTTTTCATTATTCTCTTTAAAAACTCTTACGACTTCCTCCAGAGTCACCGGCCTAATATCGGGATGGTCCTCAAGGCCCACATCATAATCTGTTATAAGGGATATATTTGCATAGCATATCTCCTGTTCCCTGGCGAGATAGTTTTCCGGATATTGTGTCATATTGATGACTTCCCAGCCCTGAGAGGAAAACCATTTACTTTCTGCAACCGTGCTGAACCTGGGGCCCTGTATTGTGACGACTGTGCCCTTCCGGTGGTGCTCTATCCCAAGCTCCTCTGCACTTTCTATTATTATTTTTCTGAGATCCGGGCAATAAGGCTCTGCCATACCGATGTGGACAGTTTTGGGCCCGTCATAAAAAGTGTCTTTTCTTCCACTGGTCCTGTCTACGAATTGATCACATATCACAAACTGGCCCGGCTTCATATGCGTCTGAAGACTTCCGGATGCACAGGGTCCGAATATATACTTTACTCCAAGCTCCTTCATAGCAAAGATATTGGCCCTGTAATTTATCATATGGGGAGGAAGATCGTGATTTCTTCCGTGTCTCGGCATAAAGGCTACTTTTTTCCCGCTGACTTCTCCGAGGATCACCTTATCTGATGGCGGGCCATATGGGGTCTTTACCTCGATTTCTTTTATGTTCTCCAAAAATGAGTAGAATCCTGAGCCTCCGAATACTCCTATTTCCACTTCGATATTTTCACCCATATCGGTCCTCTCCATTATATTGGCATATATTTTTTTACCGGCCCATCAATTATAGCCATTCCGCTTTAGCATATCCGATAATAATATTTCCGGCCTGGCTCCAAAATGTGAAAGCACTGCCGCAGCGGTCAGATTTCCTATCCTGCCGCATATATCAAGCTTTTCATTATTAATATAACCGTGCAAAAATCCTGCTGCATACATATCCCCGGCTCCGGTCGTATCTATTACATCAATATTTCTTTCCGGCTCAGCAATATATTGCCTGCCGCCTTTAATTATCACAGATCCCGCCTCTCCCCTTGTCAGGGCAAAGATAGCATCATAATCTCTGCAGCGCTCTACAGCCTTTTCAAAGGTGGACGCCTTAAAAAGCATCTTTATCTCATCTTCATTTGCAAAGAGAATATCAGCATGCTCTTCTAAAAGCTCTATGAATTCATCCCTGTGCCTCTCCACGCAAAATGAGTCCGAAAGGGTGAGGGCCACCTCTCCGCAGCTTTTTCGGACAAGTTCCATAGCTTTCAGGAATGCCTTTTTAGCATTGCTGCTGTCCCATAGATATCCTTCGAGATAGACTATCTTCGAATCAGAAATTATTTTCTCATCAATATCTTCGGGCCCCAGGGTGCCTGATATCCCGAGACAGGTATTCATGGTCCTCTGCGCGTCAGGAGTCGACAGTATGACACAGCAGGCAGTAGCGCTTCCCTCCGCAGCCCTTCTGGTGCAATATACTACTCCGAGATCATTGAGCCCCTTCTCAAATGAACGTCCCAGAAGATCGTCTCTCACCTTGCCTATAAAGGCCACATTATTTCCAAGCGATGCCAGCCCCGCAATTGTATTGGCTGCAGATCCCCCGGAATCTTGTTTTGAGACTACTATCTTTCTATTCAAATGTTCTATATCTGCTTCATCTATCAGCTTCATCATACCTTTTTCAAGCTTATGCTCACCGAGGAACTCATCTTCTACATTAGCAAGTATGTCGACTATTGCATTTCCTATGCCGACCACTCCATATTTTTTCTCTTTTTTTAAAGTCTTATTTGATTTCAATGGCCCTCTGGCCCTCCGTAAAGTACCTGGTATTTTTTTGATTTGCCGTAATCTGGATCATTATGGCCATATGAGAAGATGGCACTTTTTTTATCCCTTTATTCATCCTCTAATGTTATATATAATATAATTCAATATTTCAAGCAAATTTTTATTTATTGCTGACAGGTTTTGCTTTATAATCATTATATTTACTGGATCATCCCTATAGATGTAATTATACTACAGAAAGGCTTTAAAATGTTTGAAGTTCTCGAACTCTCTACAACAAAAAGAAATGATTTTATAGATATAACCGGTGAGATCAGCGGAGCCCTATCGAGAGCAAGAATAGAAAGCGGACTGTGCTATATACATATACCGCATTCAACTGCCGGTATTACCATAAATGAAAATGCAGATCCAACAGTGCAGGCTGATCTAGAATCAAAGTTTAACAGGATGATACCAAAAGGTGAAGGCTATACCCATCCCGAAGGCAATTCAGATTCACATATAAAATCATCGCTTATCGGGACCACTCTTACCCTTATAGTCGAAAAAGGCAGCCTCGTACTCGGGACCTGGCAGGGAATTTATTTTTGTGAATTTGACGGCCCCAGGGACAGAATGATCTATATTAAAACGATTGAAGGATAGTTTTTGACTTTATTTGATGATTTTAAGCCCAATTCCTCAAAAAAGATAAGGTCCGGTATTCCCCTTGCAGACAGGATGCGACCCGCGGATCTTGATGGATTTGTCGGGCAGAAACATCTTGTAGGGAAAGATAATGTCCTTCACAGGATAATAGAGAGCGACCGCCTTCACTCAATAATATTCTGGGGACCTCCGGGTTCGGGAAAGACCACGCTTGCCAGAATAATCGCCAATAGGACCAAAAGTAAATTCATATCCTTTTCCGCTGTCACCTCCGGTATAAAGCAGATAAAGGATATAATGAAAATAGCGGAACATGAGCTCAGGACAGGAGGTATCCGCACCATACTGTTTATTGATGAGATCCACCGCTTTAATAAGGCCCAGCAGGATGCCTTCCTGCCCTATGTTGAAAACGGCACCATAATACTTATAGGGGCGACGACCGAGAACCCTTCATTCGAAGTCAATTCCGCCCTGCTCTCAAGAGCAAAGACATATATTCTTGAAAAGCTCCCGGATGAAGATATAAAGCTCCTGCTTAAAGGCGCGCTGAAGGACCGTGAGAAGGGCCTTGGCAAATATGATATAAAGATCGACGGGGAGGCTATCGATTTTATTGCGCGTGCATCGGATGGTGATTCCAGGATGGCATATAATATATTGGAGCTCTCATTTGACTCTTCTTCTCAAAAATCCGGCAGCGCTGTCATTATTGACACTAAAACAGTAGAAAATGTCACCCAAAAAAAAGCGCTCCTTTATGATAAACATGGAGAAGAGCACTTTAATATAATATCCGCCCTGCACAAGAGCATGAGGGGAAGCGATCCTGATGCTGCCGCCTACTGGACCGTAAGGATGCTCGAAGGCGGAGAGGATCCTATGTATATACTCCGCAGGATGATAAGATTTGCCTCAGAAGATGTGGGTCTTGCCGATCCCGAAGCCTTAAAGCTTGCCATTGCCGCCAAGCAGAGCTTTGAGTTCATCGGTCCGCCTGAAGGATATCTTGCCATCATTCAGCTTGCGGTCTATCTCTCGCTTTCACCCAAATCAAACTCTCTCTATATGACGTATAAGAAAATAATGGCAGATATCAAAAGATTTCTTTCCCTGCCTGTTCCGCATCACATCAGAAATGCTCCCACAAAGCTTATGAAGGAAGCCGGATACGGAAAGGGCTATAAATATGATCATGACCATAGCGGCAGCGTAGCCGGCCAATCCTACCTTCCGGAAAAGCTTCTCGGGAAAAAGTACTATACTCCGAGTGAGAGAGGTTTTGAAAAGGACCTCATAGCCCGGCTAAAAAAAATAGAGCAGATCAGAAGTAGAAATAGATAATCTTAATATGCTGAACAGGGAATTGGAAGCTTCACACAGTAATTTCCTCAGGGAGCTTACCGGCATAGGAAAGGGTCTAAAACTCATAGTATAAAAGCATACCGCTATTGCCTGATGTCTTTTCTTCTATTTCTTTATAAGCTCTTCTGCTATCTGTATGGTATTAAGGGCGGCGCCTTTTCTGAGCTGATCCCCTACTACCCACATATTAATGCCGTTTTCACTTGTCAGGTCTTCCCTTATCCTCCCCACATATACATCATCCTTTCCGGATGAATCAAGCGTGGTCGGATATATGGCATTTTTTATATCATCTTTTACTATCACGCCTCTCGCAGAAGAAAGAGCCTCCCTTACCCTGTCAGGCGAGATCTTGCCGGCGGTCTCTATGATTATTGATTCTGAGTGAGACGTCATAACAGGTACCCTCACCGTGGTTGCAGATATCCTGATACTATCATCTCCCATTATCTTATGGGTCTCATATACCATTTTCATCTCTTCTTTTGTATATCCATTATCATAGAATACATCTATATGCGGTATCACATTAAATGCTATCTGCACCGGGAAAGTCGTTGTCTTTATATTGCTGCCCTTATTGCAGACTATCTCCCTTGTCTGCTCTTCAAGCTCTATCATGCCTGGCGCTCCGGCACCTGACACCGACTGATAGCTGGATACTATTATCCTTTTTATGGGAGATATATCATGTATCGGCTTTATAGCAACGACCATTATTATAGTTGTGCAGTTAGGGTTTGCGATTATTCCATTATGCTTCCATATATCATCTGCATTTACTTCAGGAACGACAAGAGGGACATCGTCATCCAGCCTGAATGCGCTGCTATTATCTACGACTACCGCTCCGCTTTCAACAGCATATTTTGCAAATTCTTTTGACCTTGCGGCTCCTGCGGAAAAAAGCGCAATATCCATATCTTTGAATGAATTTTTTCCAAGCTCTTTGATCTCTAATTCCTCGCCGGCAAAGATGATGCTCTTTCCGGCTGAACGTTCCGAGGCCAGCGGAATAAGATTTTTTATGGGGAATCTACGCTCTTCAAGGATAGACAAAAAAACCTTTCCTACTGCTCCGGTCACTCCTGCAATAGCTACATTATATTCTTTTCTGCTCATTTAGATCACCCCGTCGATTAGAAGACTTGCAATAGCCTTTATCTATAAAAAAGTTGAAGGATATAATAAAACAATATCAGCATAAATACAAGCAGACTATACCGGGAGATCTACCGGAAACAATGATTGATCATCTTCGCCAATTTCACCTCAAATACCTGCTGAAATGGGATAGTTCAATATTAATTGCCCGGACCCTCTTTTAAGTCAGGGTTTTTGGGTAAAAATTTATGGAAATTTGCTTTTGGAACACCCGGGTATCAAGCATAAATAGTCACCGATGTTTATCACAATATGTTTCAAGAAGTACTTAGAAACGTGATGTTAGAGTAGACGATTAAGATCGTCGGTCAGACGAGAGGGTTCCTCCACTTCAGTTTGGGGAAACGAGCAAAATCAGAATCGGTAGACGCAAGCTCACAGCCATGTTCAATGGCCAGAGCTGCTAGATGTGCATCTGTAACCAGATTAGCGACAGCCTGACCATCTGTGAGTATCTGCTTAAAAACGGTCCAGTGTCACTCTGTATTAGTTTTTCGGATACTATCTAATCTATATCAAAGCCATTATGAAGAGACTTTACCGCTTCCTTCGCATTGGATTTTTTTATTATACAGGAGATCCTTATCGGCGAAGTGGATATCATCTTTATATTTATCCCATCATCGGCAAGTATCTTGAACATCCTCGCTGCAACGCCCGGATGTGTCTGCATGCCGGAACCTATTATAGATACCTTCGCCATATCAGTATCTATATCTACATGTTTTTGCCTGAGCTCTTCAAGGACCTTTCTCGCTATAGAAAGATTTTCATTTTTGATAGTAAGCGATATAGCTGCAATCCCTTTTTCACTGACATTCTGAACTATGAGATCTATATTTATATTATTTTCAGCAAATTTGCCAAATAGTGCAGCAGCCTCGCCTGGCTTATCCTCAAGTTCAAATATAGATATTTTTATCTGATCTGTATCATAAGTGACCCCGGTTATGAGGGGTTTTTCCATTCCTGTATTTATCTTTTTATCATCCATTACCCATGTCCCTTCATTACTATTAAAACTGGATCTTACATGCATCACCACATTATGTTTCTTTGCAAATTCTACCGCCCTCAGATGAAGTACCCTTGCTCCTGATGATGCCATTTCAAGCATCTCGTCATATGATAGAGAATGCATCTTCAGCGCTTCTTCGACAAGATTGGGATCAGTGGAATATACCCCGTCTACATCGGTGTAGATCTCGCAATATTCTGCTTTTAGAGCGGCTGCGATCGCCACTGCAGTCGTATCTGAACCGCCTCTTCCCAGAGTCGTTATGTCTCCTGCCTTATTGGTTCCCTGAAAGCCGGCGACTATCACTATATTATCTTCTTTTAGCTCTTTAAGTATGCGGTCAGCCTTTATGCTCAATATTTTTGCATTGGAATGCAGGTCATCAGTCAGTATCCCTGCCTGGATTCCAGTTAGTGAAACGCAGCTGCGGCCCTTTTTATGAATAGCCATTGCCAGGACAGCGATTGAGACCTGCTCGCCTGTCGATAGAAGCACATCCATTTCCCTCCGGGATGGGTTATCTGTTATTTCTCCGGCAAGATCGACTAACCGGTCAGTGGTGTCACCCATTGCAGAAACAGTGACCACTACGCTCTTCCCACTGTTTCTGACCTCTATGATCCTGTCTGCGACTCTTCTCATCTTTTCAGCATTTCCAACAGATGTGCCGCCGAATTTCATTACAATTATATCTCTTATCATATTACTTTTACTGTTTGTCTATAATAATATTTAGATCTTTTTAATGATCTTTATTTTTCCGCCATTTTTTTATACTTTTCATATTTTGCTTTTGCATTTTTCTCGGCCCTGCTGAAAAGATCCTCCGCTATTTCAGGGAAAGTCTTAGTCAGCGACGCATATCTTACTTCGCCCATTAGAAAATCCCTGAAGGATTCTTTTGGTTCTTTAGAATCAAGGACAAATGGATTGCTTCCATCACCTTCAAGAAGAGGATTATGACGATAGAGGTGCCAGTATCCGGCATCGACAGCCTGTTTTTGTCTTAGCTGTGCTTTGCCCATCCCTATCTTGATACCGTGATTTATACACGGTGAATATGCGATTATAATCGACGGACCCTTATAGCTCTCAGCTTCCTGGATCGCTTTCAATGTCTGTCTCTGACTGGCTCCCATTGCTATCTGTGCAACATATACATAGCCATAAGTCATAGCCATCATACCAAGATCCTTCTTATTCACTTTTTTTCCGGAAGCTGCAAACTTTGCAACTGCCCCCATCGGAGTAGCCTTTGATGACTGCCCGCCTGTATTGGAATATACTTCCGTATCATATACCATTATATTGATATCCTCTCCGGATGCGATCACATGGTCAAGTCCGCCATAGCCGATATCGTAGGCCCATCCATCTCCTCCGAATACCCATACTGATTTCTTGACCAGATAATCCTTAAGTTCCAATACCTTATCTTTTATTGCATCTGCTTTGCTGTCTTTAAGGCTACTGCTGAAAAGCTCAAGCAGCTTTTCTGAAGCTTCCCTGCTTGTCTCTGCAATTCCTCTTCCTGATATCCATTCGCTTATAGCTTCCCTTACGGACCCGTCTATATTCATATCAGAAAGCTTCTTTAAATAATCTTCTATCCTGTTTCTTATCTGCTTTATACCCATGGCTATTCCAAATCCATATTCAGCATTATCTTCAAATAATGAATTTGCCCATGCCGGCCCCTGGCCCCTGCTATTGGTGGTATATGGTGCAGACGGTGCAGAACCGCCCCAGATTGATGAGCAGCCGGTAGCATTTGCTATTATCATCCTTTCGCCATAAAGCTGTGTTATAAGCTTTGCATAAGGAGTCTCGCCGCACCCGGCGCAGGCTCCTGAAAACTCGAATAATGGTTTCCTGAACTGGCTCCCCTTCACGGTACCGGCAGACATTATATTGTCTTTGACAGATACGCTCTCCGCAAACTTCCAGTTATCGATCTCTTTCTCCTGTGAGCTCAGAGGTTTCATAATAAGCGCCTTTTCCTTTGCCGGGCAGACGTCTGCACAGTTTCCGCATCCGGTGCAATCCAGAGTGCTTACCTGCATCCTGTATTTAAGATCATCCATACCTTTGCCCTTTGCCTGTACAGCCTCAAAGTCTTCCGGGGCAGCTGCAGTCTCATCCTTATCAAGAAGGACGGGCCTTATTGCCGCGTGGGGACATACATAAGAGCACTGATTGCACTGTATGCAATCATCCTTCTGCCACTGCGGCACATTTACTGCAATTCCCCTCTTCTCATATGCTGATGTACCCTGTGGAAAAGTACCATCTTCTACGCCCACAAATGCGCTTACAGGTATCGAATCGCCTTCCTGACGGTTGACTACTCTGAGTATATTCTTGATATAATCAGGTTCCTGAGCTTCTACGATATCAGCAGTTTCAACAGCATCCTTCCAGCTACCTGGGATCTCTACTTTCTCCAGAGCATCTATTCCTCTGTCTACCGCTTCATAATTCATAGTTACTATCCTGTCACCCTTTTTGCCATAGGTCTTTTTGATGGCATCTTTTATATATTTCACAGCATCACCCAATGGGATGACCTTTGACAGCTTGAAGAATGCGGCCTGCATTATCATATTGATCCTGTTTCCCAGACCTATTTCCTGGGCGATATCCGTGGCATCTATGATATAGAATTCTATATCATTTTCAGCGAGATATTTCTTCATTCCTGCTGGAAGCTTCTTCTCCAGCTCTTTGGCCTTCCACTGGCAATTAAAAAGAAATGTACCGCCCTTCTTAAGACCCTTGAGCAGATCATATTGATTGACATATGACTGTTTATGGCATGCTGTGAAATCAGTCTCTGAAATAAGGTATGTGGACTTTATCTGTTTTTTCCCAAACCTTAGATGAGAGATCGTAAGGCCCCCGGATTTCTTTGAATCATAGGCAAAGTATCCCTGGGCATACATATCAGTATTGTCACCGATTATCTTAATAGCATTTTTATTGGCTCCCACCGTACCATCGGATCCCAGACCCCAGAATTTACATTTTATGGTACCCTCAGGAGTACTCTCTATCTGTTCCTTTATTTCCAGGGAGTGGTGAGTGACATCATCATTTATTCCAATAGTAAATCCATCTTTTGGTTTATCCTTTTTTAAATTATCAAATACCGCTTTGATCTGGCTCGGCGTAGTATCCTTAGAGCTTAGTCCATATCTTCCTCCAACTATAAGGGGCTGGCGGCCCGTATTATAGAAGAGGTTTTTTATATCCAGATACATCGGCTCCCCCAGAGCACCAGGCTCCTTTGTCCTGTCAAGCACAGCGATCCTCTTTGCCGTATCAGGCAGTACTTCCATGAAGTGTCTAACAGAAAATGGCCTGTACAGACGTACCTTTATTGCTCCGACCTTTTCTCCCTGCCTGTTTAAATATTCCACTGTCTCATCAATAGTCTCTGTCACGGAGCCCATGGCAATTACTATATGTTCGGCATCTTTTGCACCGATATAGTTAAATAGGCCGTACTGCCTTCCTGTCAGCTCACTTATCTGCTTCATATAGCCTGCGACTATGTCGGGGACCGCTTCATAAAAACTGTTTGAAGCTTCTCTTGCCTGGAAAAATATATCAGGATTCTGGGCCGTTCCCCTTGTCACCGGATGTTCCGGATTCAATGAACGCATCCTGAACTTAAGCAGAGCTTCCTCGTCCAGCATCTCCTTAAAATCCTTATAATCGATTAGTTCTACCTTTTGTATTTCATGCGAACTTCTAAAACCGTCAAAGAAGTGTACAAACGGGACCCTTGATTTGATCGCAGAAAGATGGGCAATACCTGCAAGATCGATTATTTCCTGTATGGAGCCGGTGGCAAGCAGTCCAAAACCTGTCTGCCTTACAGCCATTACATCAGAGTGGTCGCCGAATATCGACAGCGCATGCGTCGCTACGGACCTTGCACTTACATGAAATACTCCCGGCAGGAGCTCTCCGGACATCTTATACATATTGGGTATCATAAGCAGAAGCCCCTGTGATGCTGTAAAAGTCGATGTCAGCGCACCTGCTGCCAGTGAGCCGTGTACCGCTCCAGAAGCGCCGCCTTCAGATTGAAGTTCACTGACATTTATGACCTGTCCGAACATATTCTTTTTTCCATGCGCCGCCCATTCGTCAACATATTCTCCCATTGTTGAAGATGGAGTGATGGGATATATCGCCGCAACCTCAGTAAATGCATAAGCAATATGCGCAGCTGCCATATTACCGTCCATGGACTTCGTCTTTTTCATTCCTGGTACCCCTTTTGCTTAAATTTTTTACTTAAATATTAAAAAGTCTGCCTTCCCCTGCAGACTTTATCAAATGCCTGGATTACTTCCGAGCAAACCTTAAGGATTATAACATAATAAGAATTATTTTTTAATAAATAGAAACAGTATTAGGGGTTAAAATATCTAAATCTCTCTGCGGTCGGCAAGAGCTCTGCCTATTGTGATTTCATCCGCATATTCAAGGTCCCCGCCTACCGGAAGACCGCTTGCCAGCATTGTCAGCCTTACTCCCAGAGGGGTGGCCATTTTTTTTATATACATTGCCGTACTCTCGCCTTCCACAGTAGGATTAAGAGCTATAATGACTTCACTGACTTTGTTTTTTTTGATCCTTTCCATAAGCCGTGGAATCCTTAATTCTGCGGGACCGATATTCTCTATCGGAGAAAGAAGTCCCCCCAATATATGATAGAGACCCCTGTACTGGCCCGTTTTCTCAAGTATAGTCACATCGCCCACTTCCTCTACTATGCAGATCTTTTCCTGATCCCTGGATCCGTCCCTGCATATATGACAAATGTCTTCCTCGGAAAGATTGCGGCAAATGCTGCAGAACTTTACTTTCTCCTTCATCTCGACAAGACTCCGTGCAAAATCATCTATTTGCTTTGGAGGAAGTTTGAGGAGGTAATAGACTATCCTTCTCGCTGACCTTGGCCCTATTGCCGGAAGCTTCCTGAATTCATTTATCAGTTTTTCTACACTTTTTATATAAAGCGGCATATTATTTCTTTAAGATCAATATTAAAAATCACTTATTAAAGTCCCGGAATATTCATTCCGCCTGTAAGTCCCGACATTTTATTTTTTGCCTCGTCTTTTGACTGTTTAAGGGCATCATTCACGGCGACCATGACCATGTCTTCTATTATCTCAAGATCCTCGGCATCAATCATTTCGGTGTTTAATTTTACCTCAAGGACCTCCTGATCCCCATTGACGCGGACCTTTACCGCACCACCGCCCGCAGATGCCTCAAATTCCATTTTTTTTAGCTCTTCCTGTGTTTCCAACATCTTCTTTTGCATTATTTTGGCCTGTTTCATCATCTGCTGCATATTAAAACCCAATTTTTACTCCTTTATCTTAAACTTTGCTTCAAAATATTTTATTATGTCTTCTTCTCCGTCTTTACCGCTGCCTTTTCCTGATGGATCATCCTCTGGCTTCTCATTTTGTGATCCATCCAATTTATTTCCACTGCTGCTATCATTCTTTTTAATATCTCCGGCCCCTTTTTCTTTGCTGCTATCATTCCTTTCAATGGTCCCATCCTTTTGGCCCCTGTCTGGATTTTCATAAACATCAGGGCCGCCGGTCTGCACATGCTCTGTTTCTTCAGAAGGATCAGTGGCTCCTATATGATTTTTAAGCATATTTTTTTTTCCTGTTTCCCCTGTCTCAAATTTTACCTTATATTTCTTTCCGGTTACCTTTTTTATAACTTCTGAGATTATGTCTAAATTTACAGATTTATTTAAATGGTCCTTATGCCATTTTTTATCTTCATCCAGATAGAAATAAGCGGTGCCATCTTCAATTCGGCCGGGCTCGGCTTCGACAAACATAGCATACACGGATATCCTTTTCTTTTTTAAGACTTCAAGAATACTGTCAATATTATCTGTTATGGGTCCGGTTCCTCCGCTCCCGCTTCCCTGGACCGGCTCTTCTTTTTTTATGTTTTCTTCTCTTGCCTCCACTGTTGAGGTTTCTTCTATTTCCCTTATTACCTCTTCTTCAGTTACTATGTTTTTTAAACTATCTCCCTCTAATTTTTCTGCAGGCTCTTCATTAATAATATCAAGCTTATCATCAGTTTTTTCTTTACTATCTATTCCCTTTAAAGAATTTTTAAGCTGCCTCTCTATAGCATTTAATCTTGCATCCCATGCCCTGGTCTTCTTCTCGAGCTGCCTGTCATCCAGAACTATATAATTTATGGCCTGTATTGCTGAGGACTTAAAGAAAGTCTTTGCGCTTTCACCCCATTTTACCTGCTTTAAAAGTTCGGTAAAATGTTCAAGATAATACTCGATCTCCTCGTTTTGAAGTTTACCTGCCTGCTTTTTGTATTTGTCCAGATAATCTTTGCTCAAATCGATCGCTTCAGAAGGTTTCTCATAGTTTTTAACCACATAAAGATTATAAAGATGGTCCATAAGCTCTGAAACAAAATTTTTTAGGTTTTGATTGCCCTTAGTTATCCTGTTTATCATCCCCAGGCCCTTTTTAACATCCCTCCCGGCCAGTATATCTATAAATTCAAACAGGACCTCCAGATCCACAACGCCAAGAAGAGCCACGACTTCCTTCGGCCCGATTTTCCCTTCACTGTATGCAGCAAGCTGTTCAAGTATTCCGTCTGCATCCCTTAAGCTTCCATCTGCATATTTGGCAATAAGTCCCAGTGCTGAATCAGTAATAGATATTTTCTCTGCTTTTGCTATCTCTTTCAGTCTTTTCCTTATAAGATCAAGAGTCACCGGAAAGAAATCAAACCTCTGGCATCTTGACATGATCGTCGGAATCACTTTATCGGGCTCTGTTGTCGCCATTATAAAGATCACATGCTCCGGAGGCTCTTCAAGGATCTTTAAAAGAGCATTGAATGCTTCTGTGGTAAGCATATGGACTTCATCTATGATATATATTTTTTTCCTGAGATTATTGGGAAGATATTTTACCTTTTCCCTTAATTCCCTTATCTCATTGATCCCTCTATTGGAGGCTGCATCTATCTCTATTACATCGACATTATTGCCATTTGATATGGTTTTGCAGTTTTCACATTTATTGCACGGAGCCGCAGTGATGCCTCCTGCGCAGTTTACTGCTTTTGCCAGTATCCTGGCCGTGGAGGTCTTGCCTGTCCCCCGGGGGCCGCAGAATATATATGAATGCGACAGCCTATTGCCTGCAAGTACATTTTTTAAAGTCTGTATATTATATTTTTGGCCGACTATCTCATCAAAGTTCTGGGGCCGCCATTTCCGGTAAAAAGAAATATATCCCATTACAAGACTTTCATTGTTACTAAGTATTTTTATAATTAACCGTGCCCCAGGATCGACATAAAATAACAGGTGCTTCCTGAGCAGTTAGCTCCAGCCAGGCCTCCCTGTGACACCCGGAGAATGTTACTTACCGCTGCTTCCTCTCGGACCTGGCGGGATTTGCAACCCTCCGCCGCACAGGACCCGGCTTTCATCACCACTTTCACAAGAGCAAAACCCTACTATTTCAAGCCTCAACCTGTTGATCGGTCTCACTGAAGCGGATTGTGAGTTACAGGGCACCGCTAGCTCCCCACCTAGCACGGCAGTTTGATTATATAAAATTAATAGAAAAAATTAAACAAGTGCCGGCCCTTATTTTTTACTAATTTCTGGGAGCCTGTCCGAGAACTGGGACCTGAGCTTGCAGGCTGATATCTTTAAGATTCTTATTGATTAATAAATTTAAAAGAGTAGAATTTTTTAAATGGTCCAGAGAATGCAAAAAACTAAACTCTTTCTTGGTTTCGGCACACATATGGCAACTGATCTCTACTATGACAGCTTCATAGTCAATCGAAATAAAGGAATAAGCTTATTTTAAATCCCGCTAAAAAATTTAACCGCCTTCAGGTCGGCCTTTCGGCAGGAAGCCACTTCATCACGGATATATACCAGAGTGCTTATATAGGGCTCATACCATTTTTGACATTAAAATTTGATCTTTCGCTTTTTCAGGTCAGCCTCCTTGCAGCATCCAGCATAATTGCAAACAGCCTTTTTTCTCCGGTCTTCGGTATGCTGTCTGACAGGCACGGCATGAAGTATTACCTGGTCGCAGGCCCGCTTTTTACCTCGATTTTTTTAAGTCTTCTGGGGATATTGCCGGATTTCTATCTGATCCTATTATTTTTATTTGTCGGTAACTTGAGCATAGCCGCATATCATCCGGCAAGCGCCGCTATTGCCGGCCATTATGGGGGAAGCCGCAAGGGCCTTAGCAGCTCGCTTATAAATTTAGGGGGTAATCTCGGAAATGCATCAGGCTCCCTTATCATAATACTTATCCTTGAAAAGGCCGGTATTGAATATACTCCCCTTATCATGGTGCCGGGCATAATAACGGCACTGGTCCTTTTAAAATATGCTCCAAAAAACAGTACGATGATATCTCCCGGTAAAAGTCTTAATATATTCAGCAGAGTAAAAAAAATAAACCGGACCAGGCTCTATATGCTTTGCATCATCCTATTTATTATCTATACCATGTATATAATCTGGATCACTGCAGTTACTTATATGCCTCTTTACTTTACTGATAAAAATATAAGCCTTATTAATATTGGAAATATACTGCTTCTTTTCGGAGGCCTCGGCGGAGCCGCGGGACTGCTTTCCGGATATCTTTATGATCACTATAAAAAAGGCTATCTAATAATCCAGGCAGGCCTTACCATATCAATACCCCTGTTTTTCTTTACATTTAAAACGGAAGGCATACTTTCCATAGCCCTCTTTATAATAGCCGGCTTATTCCTTATATCAGTGCAGCCTGTGTGCATAAGGATGGCTCAGGACCTTCTGCCCGGGAATATGAGCCTTGCATCCTCACTTATTCTCGGCTTAAGTCCGGGCCTCGCAGGAATCACAATAATATTTCTGGGAAAAGCAGCAGACATGATCGGCATAGCGGCACTTATCAGATATGAACTTCTGGGACTTCTCTTATCTCTTATGATCCTGTTTATCTTCCCTGTAATAGAAAAAAGGTTCAAAAGAATCAGACTGCAAGCCTGAGCTCAGTTCTCGGACAGGTTCCCGGCATCTTTTATTGACAGCTGTATCCTCTTGCGGCCAATATCTATATCAAGCACTTTTACTTTTACTTCCTGATGCAGCATAACGACCTCATTTGGATCCTTTACAAAATCATGTGAAAGCTGCGAGATATGCACGAGCCCATCCTGCTTCACGCCTATATCGACAAAAGCGCCAAAATTGGTAATATTTGTGACAATACCGGGAAGTATCATTCCTATCTGCAGATCCTCAATAGACTTAATGCCTTTTTTAAATTCAAATATAGATATTTTATCTCTCGGGTCCCTGCCAGGTTTTGCAAGCTCTTCTATTATATCCTTCAATGTAGGGAATCCAACTTTATCATCAACATAATCTGATAATTTTATTTTTTCCCGGATACCGGCATTTGAAATAAGAGCCGGTATATCGACTTTTAGATCACCTGCCATTTTTTCCACTATATAATAGCTTTCCGGATGAACGCCGCTATTATCCAGCGGATTTGCACCGTCCTGTATCCTCAGGAAACCCGCGCACTGCTCATATGCCTTTCCACCCAGTCTCGGCACGCTAAGAAGTTCTTTTCTTGACCTGAATGGCCCATTTTCGCTGCGGTGATTGATTATATTCAAAGCAAGCACAGGACCAAGTCCTGATATATAGGTTAAAAGATGTTTACTCGCCGTATTCAGATTAACACCTACCATATTCACACAGCTTTCAACCACCCGGTCAAGGCTCTTTTTAAGTTCTCCCTGATCGACATCATGCTGATACTGCCCGACACCAAGATTCTTGGGGTCTATCTTCACAAGTTCCGCAAGCGGATCCATCAATCTTCTTCCAATAGACACAGATCCCCTTACCGTTACATCATGATCGGGAAACTCCTCTCTTGCAGTCTTTGATGCTGAATAGATCGAAGCCCCATTCTCGCTTACTACAAATACAGAGATACTTCTCCCAAATTCAATACTGTCTATAAATTCCTTTGTCTCCCTGCTTGCCGTACCGTTTCCTATAGCTATTGCATCTATTGAATATTTACCGGCCAGCTCAGATATTTTCTTCATTGACCCCTCTATGTCTTTTTGGGGAGGATTGGGATATATTGTATCATTCAGAAGAAGATCGCCCTGTTCATTCAGGACGACTATCTTGCATCCGGTCCGGAATCCGGGATCGATGGCTATCACCCTTTTATAACCAAGTACCGGTGCCATAAGCAGCTGTCTGAGATTTACTGCAAAGACTTTTATCGCCTCCATGTCGGCTCTTTCTTTTGACTCTTTTGCAAACTCAGTTTCTATAGAAGGTGAAAGCAGTCTCCTGTAGCTGTCTTTTGCAGCGATTGCTACCTCTTCCGATGACCTGTTTGAACCTTCAATAAATATTTTTTCAAGGGCCCCTACAGCAGTCTCTTCGTTTATTTTAATAGATACTTTCAGGTACTCCTCTTTTTCACCCCTTCTCATAGCGAGAAGCCTGTGGGAGGGACACTTCTTTAATTCTTCCTCAAAGTCAAAATAATTTCCGTATTTGGCTCCGGACTCTTCAAGCCCCTCATATAGCTTTGACCTTATGACTGCTTCCTTCTTGAATATCCCGCGCATACTGTCTCTGGCTTTTTTATCCTCATTTATCCATTCCGCAATAATATCCCTTGCGCCCTGAAGAGCATCTTCTATGGTTCCGACCTTCTCATTTAAAAACTCTTCTGCAGCTTTTTCCGGATCAGTCTCCTTTTGTTCAAGTATTAACTCTGCCAATCCTTCCAGGCCCTTTTCTTTTGCTGCTTTTCCCCTTGTTTTTCTTTTCGGCTTATACGGCAGATATATATCCTCAAGCTCTGTCAATATAATGGCATCTTCAATCTGTTTTTTAAGCTCACCGGTAAGTTTTCCCTGTTTCTCTATTTCTTTAAGTATTATCTCCCGCCTGCCGTCTATCTCCACAAGTTTTGCCAGATTCTCCTGTACTCCTGCTATCTCGACCTCATCAAGCTCGCCTGTGGCCTCTTTGCGGTATCGTGAAATAAATGGTACCGTGGCCCCTTCTTCTAAAAGCTTTACAGTACTTTCAACCTGCCATTTCTTAAGTTTTAAAATACCTGAGATAGTGTCAATATATTCGCCTTTCAATCTTTTCCCGACCTTTCTGAATATCGGATTATAAAGTTAGGTATTTATTATATAAATTATCTATTCCTGTGCAATCACTACTTTACTATATATAAATCAATGGGACAGTCCTGTACCGCCGCAGCCCTGATCCATAATCCGTAATCTGCCTTTGCTGATACAGGATCTGGGAGTCACCTATCTGATTTTGCGGGATGCGCGTGCTAATAAGGATCGCACTTTTTTGTGGATAGGTATAATCGAGAGATAAGACATGCACTCTTTATAGATCATTTATTTTTCAGTCTTAATCTTTCGGGATATAAAATATGCAATAATCGGGCCGATAAGCATGCTTATTATAATAATACCCATATTAAAAGGCATAAGTACTGAAGAATATGTAAACCCGTTTAGAATAAGAAAAATCAGTATTCCACCCAGAATAACTCCCGAAATAAGGCTGCTGGAATAGAATTTAATAAATTCATTAAGCGGTATTCCTTTTCCTTTTGTTTCTCTGATTGATATTCCCGCATTACTCTCAGCACCCCAATTAACAGACTTGTCTATTCCTGTTATCGTAACTGATACTGCGGATTTCATGCTTAATAGTATCCTTGGCCATGCAATGAGAATGTAAATCAGAAATTGCCATAGACCGTCCCCCATTTTCTTTATGATCTTTACTGCCATGCTGCCTATTGTCTTTAAAGTTGAAGAAGACCCGTAATGGATGCGGTTGCTCACCTCAAAAAATACAGGATACAAAAATAAATCTATGCCTGCAAAGCCAAAAGCAGTCACACCCATATACAATGTTAAAATAAATAACACTTCCTGTTTGATTTGAGCGTCTCCCGGCAATATGACGAAAAAAAGTAAATTGATAGACACCCATATAAATAGTAATAGCTCATTTGTAAAACGTCTGAATAAATTCTCAAGATGCAGCTTATGATAGCCCGGCATAAGCCAGGCATAGGAAAAGAAGGTATTGAACATCTGTAAATCACCCTTTAACCAACGTCTATCCCGGATATGATTACCTATAGTCGAGATAAGCTCGCGTTCTCCTACAGATACATCATTATTAATATAATTAATTGCATTACGCAGTTTTTCTTCTCTGGAGCCATCATCTACATGAATGGTTCTTGTGCAGCCGTCTTCACCGGTAATAGCACATTTACTGCCTTTAAATAATATACTGAAAATAGAACTTTGATCCTTTTTTTCAATCAACACATTTAACTTGTTTTTACCTATATGTTTTACAGATATCTTTTCATTACCATTTGTAGCCAAAACAGTATAATTAAAAACACTCTCCTGCCAGTCATGTGAATCTACATATTTTAAATTAAGAACCTCATTCATAATCATATAGTCATAACTCGCTATGCGAATCATTCCTTTTCCATAATAGGCACTCATATTTTGATATATTCCATGTAAATTATTCAGGTACCTGACATTATGTACGTTCCTGGCAGTTCTCATCATTTTGAGAAAAACAGAGGTTACTTTTTGTCCCTCAGCTACAGGATCCTCAATGCTCATCTGGGGTTGCAGTATGCTTATATTTCTATTTTCACCATGCAGCATTATGGCCAGTGCCTTTTCCAGGCTGGCTGGCATGATTTCGTTTTTATTATCAACAAAAAAAGTAAAATCTATTTTCCGGTCAATTTTTATTTTTTCCCCCTGGATTATAGCTTCAATAATCTTTTTATTATCCTCTCCTTCAGACATCCCCGATTTATTGATACATAAAGTATTAACGAAGTTCCCATAAACCCTATTAAATAATGGATCTTTGCTCAGAGTAGTCAAAAACTTGCCTGAATCCGTATATATGCCCGAACTGGTACAGCCATGGTGTTTAAAAAGATGAGAGGCAACAATATTGCCAACTTTTTTCGCAGTACCTGAATTTCGATGGAGGTAGATAAAATAAACCCTTTTTGGCCCATACATCCTATCAGCTCGTGCTTGTGCCCCTTTAACCATTAAAACTTCCTTCTCTACTAATCCACTGTCAGCAGTATTGGATGTAATTTGATAGAAAATACCAAGTTTATTGTAATAAAGAAGAGTGTTTCTTAAATTTTTAAGATTCCTGTTTATATAATGTATAGTAGTTTCCAGTTCACCTGCTTTTCCAGTATATATAGGCAGATCAATGGCACAAAGGTACTGCCCCTGTACCGCCCGAGAATTAATTTCTTTTTTTAGTTCATATGGAGACAGCCGCTTATTTCCATTGTTTTTAATAAAAGTCGACATCAAAAGAACTGCAAATTTGTTGGCAATGGGCTGGAACACAAACATACCGAATATTGCAAAAAATGGTATCATAATCAATGGTACCTCTATTAAATATATATAAAATCCAATAAAACATAGATTTAATAAAAAGCGTAAAAGATTAAAACAGTTTACTTTAAATGATCTGCCGTAACTGTTCGGAATAAGTGCATAGCTATGATTCTTTTTTAAATATATCTGTAGTTTTTTTATAAAGTCTTTTTGCTTGTTAAGTACCTGGGATAAATAATTATATTTTATAAGTTTCCTTCTTAATCTAATAATACGACTGTCAAAAAGTCTCTGCCGAAGCGCTTTTAAAGGAGATTTTAATTTTGCACCAATTTCAATATGCCTTTCCCTTAATTTCTTTAAGCTATTATTAATTCTGCGAATCTTTAATTTATTTATAGATGAATTTACGGGTACTTTTCTGGAGATCTGCAGCTCTTTAATACTATTAAATATGCGATCAATAATTCTGCGCTGCAAAAATAAGCGCTTTTTATATATGATGGAATCCAGCTGATCAATTATTTTGCGTTCCTCTGAAATTTTTTCTCCACTGAATGAATCAAGATGTTCCCTCACCATTTTGAATAATCTCTTCTGATATTCCTTGCGTTTAACGATCAGCAAGACAATGTCTGATTGCTTTTCAATTGTATTGGCAATACATTTAATATGCGCCTCTAATCTCATGATCATCATGATAAAATGCTGATCTTCGGTTGCTATTTTACCTCTTGGGGGATCAACAATAATCTTAATTACTGCTTTTTTAATGCGCTGTTCAATTGAAACACGGAACAACCTGCGGAAAAGCTTGCTAATAATGCCGTGACCGGACCGGGGTTTTGCTTGTTCCTGTATATTTTCCCATTCAATTGTATCTTCTATTAATAAACATTTGAGGATATATGCCATCTGCTCTGGATGCAGGGAATGTTTTAAGTACAATATCCCCAGATCCTTATCTTCTTTGATCCATTCACTGGAAACAATATGCTTTATGGGAAATATTTTATCAAATCTATTGTCCAAATCTTTATTAAGTAATTTAATTGCTCTTCTTACTTTAAAAACAAAAAATATACTTCCAATAATGCGCATATTCGATTTCAGTATAGTTTTCCTGAGTAAATCATTGTCTGCTTTATTTAATTGTTCACCTTCATTTTCATCCGCTATCAGCATACTAAACTTTTTAAACAGAACTTCATGCAATTTTTTACGGGTTAAAAAATTATTATTTACCAGGACTTTTTCCAGTTCACTATCTTTATGTTTTTGTATTTTTAGTGCATCACAAAGCTCATCCGGAGTAATAACTTTTTCATCAACTAATATATCTCCCATTTGTTTTTCAATCATATGCGAAGACTTATTATCAGCTGCCTTTTCTTTTAAAATATTGTTAACTAATGTCATATAATGTATTATTATTTTTATTATTATATATATTAATACAAAATAATTTTAAAATGTCAATACTTTTTTAAAATTATTATTAATCTTTTAAATATACTTATATGTATTATTTTATTAATTATATTATTACAAGCAAACTTATTTGAAGAATATGCAGGATCTGCCATGTCATTTTTTGTTTTTTAATAACAACTATGGGAAGTGATTTCTCCCATGAAGATGTTCCCCGGATAACAACAAAAGATGGAGGGCCCATTAATTATGAATAAAAAAGTTCGTGTTAAAAATCTAGTTTTAATCCATTGTCCTTGAGCCATTTTCTTCTTTTCTTATAATCGGGGAAAACCGATTCGACTTTCTGCCAGAAATTTTTTGAATGGTTTAAATATGCCAGATGGCACATCTCATGGACGACAACATAATCAACAATAGCTGGTGGGGCCATAATAATCCGCCAGTTAAAGTATAGCTTGCCTTTTGATGTGCAGCTTCCCCACCTTCTCTTTTGTTCTTTTGCTTTTACATCCTGCGGTTTTATGCCTATTTTCTCAATATAGATGCTTACCCTGTCATCAATTATCCTATCTGCCTTTTTTCTATACCATTTCTCCATGGCTTTCCTCATTTTAACATTATCAAGCTCATGCAGCTCCAGATAAAACCTATCGTCATTAAAAAATACTCTGGGCCTTTTCCTCCCATTCTTTAATATTGTGAGAGGATAATCTTTGCCCAGAAAGAGAAATGATTGGCCATCGTTAATGATCCTGTCACGGGTTTCTGGCCCTATGTCCCTTAATTGGATTAATTTCTTAAGTATCCATCTTCCCTTTGACCTGACTCTTTCCCTGATAATGTCTTCGGAAACTCCCATAGGCGAGCATATAAGAATCTTATCAGGAGGCATTATCCGGATAGCCATGGTCCTTCTATTTCTATATTCAATATCAAAATCTATTTTACGGTCCTGATATATTACTGATGATTTCATATTTTTAAATTGAAAATTCCTTATTAATAAGACATTAGATCTTCATATTGTCTGCATGTCCCTGTTTTCAGGATCTCTCTTATTATTTCCGCTGCGGCTCTTCCGATTCCTTTTACTTCCGTTAAATCAGTTTTTACTTCTTCTATCGGTACCCCT